>CALPRR020000079.1 GCA_943326025.2 Candidatus Kuenenia stuttgartensis
AAAGGACTAATAAATGACTGATTAAATAATTTTATAGAATTATCATAGACATTGATATCTACATACATATCCCCCAAAAACTGATTTAATTGCAAAGAAGTAACACCAGAAATATAAGTTGCAGACATAATTTCTCTCTTCTTTTTTGGATTATTCTTAAAATAAAACTGGGAAATTGATTCACTTAAAAGCGCTGGAAGAAAAGGTTTTTGCTTTGAAGAATCTATGTATTCAGATAAAACATCAAATTTTTCAATCATTGTTTTATCCACTACATTTCCCCCAACATTATCTATGTCTAATTGAACTTTACTGTATAATTCGTATTCATAAGCATCTAATTTTTCTTTATTGTTTATGTGCTTATTTGCAATAACTCTTTTATGAAGTGTTGTAGAAGGAAATTCGTCTGGTGGTAAAATTTTAACCTCTTCAAGTTCGTCTACCTTAATTGATAAAATAATATTAATTTCTTGAGGTTTATCTAAGATAATTTTCACTACTTTTCGTTTGTAACCAGAATAATCAAAAATTAGTGAATCAGTGGCATAGTATGTTTCTAAAATAAAATAACCATTCGTGTCTGTTTCTGTTCCAATTTTAGAATCTTGAAATCGAACAGTTACGTATGGTAACACTTCATTAGAAACAGCATCTTTTACAATACCGAAAACTTTCGTTTGTTGAGCAAAAGAAAAGTTTGTTATAATTAGTAATAGAAAAGATATTCTAAAAAGCATGCTCATAATTGATTCGGACTAAAATTAATGATCGTTTTTTAATAAAAACGAATTAAATTTCATTCTTTTTATTTTTCTCTACACGAACAGCAACTATAATACCAATTTCATATAGTAAAATAATTGGAATTGAAACTATAATCTGACTCACCATATCTGGAGGTGTAATAACAGCAGCCAAAATTAAGATAACTACAATTGCATGTTTTCTATATTTTCTAAAAAAATCAGCGGTAATAATACCTAGTTTCGCAAGTAAATAGGAAACAACAGGTAATAAGAATAATAATCCCGAATAAAAGACCGTAGAAATAATAGTACTCATATAAGAGCTAATAGTAAAAATATTCTCGATTTCACTACTAATTTGATATGCTCCAAAAAATTGAATACAAATTGGTGCTACTACAAAATATCCAAATAAAATACCCAGAAAAAAAAGTAGACTTACATAGAATACAATTCCTTTTGCAACAGATTTTTCATTAAATTTCAAACCAGGCTTAACAAATGACCACAATTGATAAAACACATAAGGAAAAGCGAAAACAACTCCACCTAACATACTCATCATTAAAGCGTAAGAAAATTGACCTGAAACCGTAGTACTTTGCATTTTCACAGGTATTTCACCTACACAAATATCAAAATACTTACACATCAATTGAAAACTAATAAAATTAGATTTACTCATTGCTAAAAAGATATTGTCCATGATCCATTGTTGGTATGACCAAATCAATACAGCAAAAGAAACAATCGCTATAGAAGATTTAACTAATCTCCATCGCAATTCTTCTAAATGGTCCAAAAAGGACATTTTCTTTTCTTCTTCCATAGATACGCCAAAGTTAATCAATCGAAATTAAATCTATTGAAGCATTTATATTTTAATTTCAATTTTTATGAAATATTTTGATTTAAAATTAACCGACGTTTTATTTTCAAAAAGACTGTTTTTTTTGTAACTTCGTGGTACTACAGACCAAAAACTAGGTTAAGCAACTAATACACAGATAAATGGCTAAAGATGATTTAAAGATTGCATTGCGAAAATTTTTCGGTTTTGACAGTTTCAAAGGAAATCAAGAAGATATTATTACAAATGTATTAGACGGAAATAACACATTCGTCATCATGCCTACAGGTGGAGGAAAATCAATGTGTTACCAATTACCAGCTTTATTATTAGAAGGTACAGCAATTGTTGTATCACCTTTAATTGCATTAATGAAAAATCAAGTTGATTCAATCAGAAGTGTTAGCAATAATGAAGCCGTAGCTCATTTTTTAAATTCATCTTTGACTAAAGGCGAAATAAACAAAGTAAAACAAGATGTCCAAAGTGGTATCACAAAGTTATTATTCGTAGCACCTGAATCTTTAACTAAAGTAGAAAATATTACTTTTCTAACTTCAGTAAATGTTTCATTCTTTGCAATTGATGAAGCACATTGTATTTCTGAATGGGGACATGATTTTAGACCTGAATACCGTCGTTTAAGAGAGATATTTGAAAAAATTCAAGATGTGCCTGTAATCGCATTAACTGCAACTGCAACTCCAAAAGTTCAATACGACATTCAGAAAAATCTTAATATGTTGGATGCTACAGTATATAAATCTTCTTTCAATAGAGATAATTTATATTATGAAATCCGTCCCAAAAAAGATGTTGAAAAAGAGATTATTAGATATATAAAATCTAAAAAGAACAAAAGCGGAATAGTTTATTGTTTAAGCCGTAAAAAAGTAGAAGAAATTTCAGAGTTACTTCAAGTTAATGGCATTAATGCACTACCTTATCATGCTGGTTTAGATGCTAATACTAGAGCTAAACACCAAGACATGTTCCTAATGGAAGAAACATCCGTAATTGTTGCGACGATTGCTTTTGGTATGGGTATAGATAAACCTGACGTTCGATTTGTAGTACATCATGATATTCCTAAATCTCTAGAAAGTTACTATCAAGAAACAGGAAGAGCTGGAAGAGATGGTGGTGAAGGAGAATGTTTAGTTTTTTACAACTATAAAGACATTGAAAAATTAGAAAAATTTCTTCAAGGAAAACCAGTTGCAGAACAAGAAATTGGTAAACAGCTATTAAATGAGATGGTTTCATTTGCTGAAACATCTGTCTGTAGAAGAAAGTTTATACTTCACTATTTCGGAGAAGATTTTGACGATGCAAACTGTAATGAATACTGTGACAACTGTAAACATCCGAAAGAAAAGACAGAAGGTAAAGAATATGTTAAAATGTTTTTAGATGCTGTATTAGAGCTTCAAGAAATGCAGAAAGGAAAACACTATTGTGCATATTTATCAGGTAATTTAACCGCAGAAATAAAAAACTACAAACATGATCAACTTGAGAATTTTGGAATAGGAAAAGAAAAAGACGAAGTTTATTGGAATGCCTTAATTAGGCAAGTATTAGTTTTTGGCTTAGTTTCAAAAGATATTGAGTCCTATGGGATACTAAAATTAACAGAAAAAGGAAGGGAATACATTCAAAATCCGACTTCCTTTACATTGGTTAAAGAACATGACTTTTCTTCTTCTGATGATGCTGATTCAATCATTAATTCTGGAAATAAAGCAGGTGCTCATGACGAAGTTTTATATTCAATGTTAGTTGATTTAAGAAAATCGATTTCTAAACAAAAAAATATCCCTCCATTTGTAATATTTCAAGAACCATCTTTAATCGATATGTGTTTTCAATACCCCATTTCAATTGATGAATTAACAAATATTCAAGGAGTTGGAAATGGAAAAGCAGCTAGATATGGAGAACCTTTTATTGCCTTAATTTCAAATTACGTAGAAGTAAATGAAATTGAACGTCCACAAGATTTAATTGTAAAATCATTAGTAAATAAATCAGGTTTAAAAGTTCAGTTAATTCAAAATATTGATCGCAAATTACCTCTTGAAGACATAGGGAGAGCTCTAGGAAAATCATACGAAGAGGTTATCGAAGAAATTGAAGCAATTGTATCATCTGGCACGAGAGTAAATATCAATTATTATATTGAAGATATTTTAGATAGTGAAAATCAAGATGAAATCTACGACTATTTTTCTGAAGCTGAATCTGATGATTTAACAGCTGCTTATCATGAATTTGATGGAGATTACTCTGAGGAAGAATTAAGATTAATGAGAATAAAATTTATGAGTGAAATGGCAAATTAAATAAATCTTTTAATCTATTCCTGAAAATAATCTTATTAAATCATCTATTTTTTTTTAAAACGAACCGAATAAACTATAATTTAGTAACTTACAAAAAAAAAATGTATGCATAGATTATTAGTGTTTTTCATTTCGTCCTTTATTTTTTTAGGTGCTTTTTCTCAAGCACCAACTGCTCAATTTACAGCGCTACCAATTTCAATATGTTTAGGTGAAACAGTTAATTTTACTAATACTTCTATTGCAGGTAATTCTCCGATAGTGAGTTATAATTGGAATTTTGGTGATGGAAATTCAGCAAACTCTTTAAATGCATCTCATATTTATACCTCTGCAGGAACATACACAATTACACTTGTTGTGACGGATCAAAATAATATAGCAGATTCTGAAGTGAAAATAAACTATATTACGGTTAATCCTAATCCCGTGAGTCAATTTGCAATAACAAATAACGGATGTAATCTACCTTCAAATGCAACTTTCACTAATCAATCTTCAGTTGGAGCAAATTATTCATATTCTTGGAATTTCGGAAACACCCAAACATCTAATGTCCAAAATCCACCTGCTATTTCTTACACAAATACAGGAACATTTAACGTAAACTTAATAGTAACGAATACTTCAACGGGTTGTCAAAGTTCAAGCACAACGCCAATTATAATTTCAACTTTTAATACGGCTTTCACAACCCAAGATTCAGCATGCGTTGGAAGCACAATTAATCTTACTGACAACTCTTCTTTAGGTGTAAATTCATGGAGTTGGAATAGTGGAAATGGAACAAATTCAAACATTCAAAATCCAAGTTTCACCTACAATACAGCAGGTACATTTACAATTACTCTATCATCACAAAATACAAATACAGGTTGTTCAAGTAACTCAACTAAACAAATTGTAATTATCCCACTTCCAAACCCTAGTTTCACTGCAAATCCGTCATCAGGTTGCGCACCTTTAAACGTAAGCTTTACAAATTCAAGTTCTTCTGGTTCAAATTTTCAATGGAATTTTGGAGACGGTTCAACTTATAATGGCCAGAACCCACCCGTTCATACTTATACATCAAATGGTAATTTCACTGTAAGTCTAACTTCAACAGGAATATATGGTTGTATAAATACTGCTACGCAAAGTAACTTAATTCAAACTATCCCACCAACTGCTGATTTCACTTCTCCAATCGTAAATGGATGTAGTCCAGCATTAATCAATTTCACAGACAATTCTTCATCGGCTGACCCTATTGTTAGTTGGATTTGGGACTTTGGTGATGGAACTACTTACAATGGTCAAAATCCACCTTCTCACACTTTCACTTCAGGTCAATACAACGTCTCTTTAACAATTACTACCCAAGGTGGTTGTTCAAATACTATTTCAAAACCTAATTTTATTCAAATAGGTTATATTGATTTAGTGAATTTTACATATTCACCTTCGATAGAATGTGCAAAAACCCCTATTAATTTTACTGATTTATCAGTAATTAACACGCCCCATTTACCGACCGAAGTCAGTTACAATTGGGGGTTTAGTGATGGTGGAAGCGCAAGCTCTCAAAACACTACATACTCATTCCCTACCGATACAGGATATTTTGATGCTCAGTTAATTGTTACATTTAGAGGATGTCGAGATACACTTAAAATAGATAGTGCCATTTATATCAAAGCGCCGATCTCTTTGTTTACCTCAGCACAAAGTTTATATTGTAACCTTCCTTTACCTGTCACTGTTTCCGTAAATGACAATTCAATAATTGGAAATCTAAGTGATAGCGTAAAAATGATTTGGAGATGGGATGATGTACTTCAAACAGATTCAACTCTAGAAAATAATGTTCTTGATAACAATGGAAATGGAAATTCTAGCTTCACTTATAATTCCTATGGAACTTATAATGTTAAACAAGTAATATACAATTATACTACAGGCTGCTCTGACAGTACTATACAAGTAATAAATATTTCAGAAACAATCCCTGATTTTACATTATCAAATGACTCAATATGTAAAAATAGCTTATTAACTTTAACCAGTACATCTACTTCTTCTCATCCTTTTGGAACTTTTAGTTACAATATGGGAAATAGTCAATCAACATCAGGCAACCCTGCAACATATTCATATTCAACTGCTGGTAATTATAATATTACACTCACTGCAACAAATAGCGTTGGCTGTGCTGCAACTAAACTTTTCTCAAATATTACCATTTTAGAGTTACCAGTTGCTAGTTTTACACCTTCTGCATTAACAGGTTGTGCGCCCATAAATATCAATTACACAAACACTTCACACTCTCAAGGTAATGGCTATCCAGGATTACTTAGTTACACTTGGACATTTCCTGATAATTCTAATCAAACTACTACAGATATAGCATCAACAACAAATTACACAATTAATAGCCAAGGAACATTTACTACAAAACTAACTGTAACTGATAGTTTTGGATGTGTATCTCCTATTGGAAGTAATGCTATTAACATAACAATTCCAACACCTAATTTCACGATTGATAGTGTTTTATGTAATCACGTATTAGAGACTGGAACAAACACTTCAACAGGTACAAATCCATTAAGTTACCAATGGAATATTGATAATCAAAACACATTAAACACAGTAAATTTCGCTAATAATTTCAATGACAATCTTTCAACAATCTATCAAATTCATAAGATTACATTAATTGCAACTGATGGAAATGGATGTATAGATAGTATCTCAAAAAATATAAAAGTTACATCACCTAAGCCTTTGGAAACACATATTTATTCTGGTGCAAACTTAAATAATAATAATACAGCTTCATGTCCACCAATAATTGGAGACTTTAAAGATAGTTCTGAATACTATGGTTCAAGTTTAACGTATTATTGGTCATTTGGGAATGGTAATCATTCAACTCTAGCTAATCCGCAAAACATCTATGTTTATCCAGGTGATTATATCGTAAGCCTTCTAGTTACTGATCAATTTGGATGTAAAGATAGTATTAGCAATAACTCATTAACGATAAACGGTCCAACAACAACACCAATTATTACTTCAAATGTTTCAATTTGTAAAAATGAATTTATTTTCGACACTTTAAATTCAGTTGATGTACATCATTTCCTTTGGGAATTTGGAGATGGAAATACTACTACTAATTTATCAGCTACTCATAATTACATATTACAAGGTAATTATCAAACCATATTACATGTTTACGACACAAATAACTGTGAAATAGTATATTTAGACAACATTCAAGTGATTAATAATCAAATTACAGCCAATTTTATTCCGTCTACTTTATTAGCTGAAATGGGCACAAATATAATGTTCACAGATTCTTCTATATATAATAGTCCTATCCAAAGTTGGGAATGGAGTTTTGGAGATCCAACTAATACAATTTTAACAAACAACTCAAATATATCAACTTCATTTATTTATGAGTTGCCAAATAGTTATCAAGTCACTTTAATTATTAAAGACCAAAACGGATGTATCGATTCAACATATAAAACAATAACTATTATTGGTAGCGTTGAATTTCCAACAGCTTTTACTCCAGATAATGATACCAAAAACGACTTTTGGGAAATAAAAAATATCGACAAATTATATCCTGAAAATGTAGTTAAAATATATAATAGATGGGGTAATTTAATTTATGAATCAGAAAAAGGTGCTTATGCTTCTAGACCATGGAATGGGAAATTCAATGATGAAAATTTACCAATCGGTTCATACTTTTTTGTAATTGAATATAATTCTAATAAAAAGAGTGATAAAGGTACAATAACTATAATTAGGCAATGATTTAAGATATAAAAACTAAATTGGTTGAAAAGATATTTCCTTTTATTTCAAAAAAGGAAATATCTTTTTTCTGAAGAAAATAAATTTTGTGCTGTAATTGAATAATTTGAAATATAATTTAAATCATTATAAATTATTTGATTAGTAAATTATATTAATATGTCCCTTGTAATAAAAAACCTCATCCGTATTATCATCTTTAATATTCATTGTCCAAATGTATGTTCCACTTTGAACTAAATTCCCCTCAAAAGTTCCATCCCAATAGATAGAAGGATCTTTTGATTCCCATATAATTTCTCCCCATCTATTAAAAACTCTCACATTAAATCTTTCAATGTCATATCCGTTTAAAGAATACAACCATGAGTTATTAAATGCATCACCATCAGGAGTAAATGTATTTGGAACATAAATTGAAGGATCAATCTTTACAATAATATACTTAGTTATTGAATCAATACAACCACTCTGATTTTCAACTATTAATGTAATAGGATAAGAACCCTCTTTCTGAATATTGATTGTAGTTGTAAAATTTACAGTAGACCCATTGATTGGGCTAGCATTTGGGACTATCCACTGATAATCAACTATATTACCAGAACTTGTGTTAACTGTTTGTATTTCCTGACTTTCAGAAGAAATAACCATTGGAGAATATTCAAAATCTGCAATTGGTGAAGCAATATTTGAGATTGTTACAGTTTTTTGATAAGTACAACCATTATCATCTTTTACGCTAACTATGTATTGACCTGGTGAAAGTGAACTATACTGCTGATTTGTGGTAAAAGAACCATTATTAATACTAAATTGATAAGTAGCTTGACCTCCAAGAACTGAATTTATGATTAAACTACCATTATTTTTCTCACATTTAGCATCCACAAATGAAATATTTAAATCTGTGGGACCTGGCGTATTCAAAATAACTATAACTGGTGAAACAAATTCACATCCATTAGCATCGATTACTGAAAGGCTATATGAAGCAGCGGATAGATTTGAATGTGCCAATATTGAGTTATACCCAGATCCATTAAAATCAAATTTATATGGAGCAACTCCCCCTGTTACAACTCCTATTGTGATTTGACCATTGGAGCTACTACATGTTTCATCAACTTTAGTTGTAGCGACATTTGTTGGACCCGATGTATTTGATAACACGATATTATTCGCTGTATAAATACAACCATTAGCATCTTTAACTAATAATGAATATGAACCTGCACTCAAACCCGAATATAATGTCGTACTCGAATAACCTAGATTATTAAAATTATATTGATAAGGAGAAACCCCTCCTGTAACAGTAAATAAAGAAACCTCACCATTAGATAAAGTACATTTTTCATTTTCAACAATAGTAATTATTGATGAAGGGCCATTTCCATTCGTTAAAATTATATTGGATGCATTATATACACAACCATTAAAGTCTTTAACAGATAAGGTAAAAGTTCCTGATGACAAACCAGTATAAGATGTCGTTGTTGAATAACCAGTATTATTAAAATTATATTGAAATGGAGATACACCACCTGTTACAGCTCCTAAGACAACTTGACCATTACTTGCTCCACAACTTGGATTTGTTGGACTAACAATAATTGCTGTTGGACCTGTACCATTTGATAAAATAATATTCGAAGCATTATAAGTACATCCATTAGCATCTTTAACTATTAAAGAGTATGTTCCTGCTGCTAATCCTGTATATGAAGTTGAAGCTGTATAGCCAAGATTATTAAAATTGTACTGATAGGGTAAAGCTCCTCCTGTAACGGAGCCAATTACTACTTGACCATTGCTTGCTCCACAACTAGGATCTGTTGGAGTTGTAGCAACTGCTGTTGGTCCTGAATTTGAGCTCAACACAATATTGGAAGCAGTATATATACATCCATTCGCATCTTTTACAAGTAGCGTATATGAACCTGATGCTAAGCCCGAATAAGTTGTTGTTGTTGAATACCCCAGACCATTAAAATTATACTGATAAGGAGCAACACCACCTGTAACAGATCCGATTACGACTTGGCCATTACTTGCTCCACATCCTGGATTTGTTGGAGTTGTTACAACAGCAGTTGGACCTGAACCACTTACTAAAATTATAGTAGTATCTTTCTGACAACCATTTGCGTTTACATTAATTGTATAGCTACCTGCTTGTAAACTTGAAGCAGAATTAGTAGAAGACACATTAGGAGTCCATGAATAAACATAAGTCCCTGAAGGATTCGGATTAATAACAATACTACCATTGGTCCCTCCACAAGAAGGCTGTGTCACAACTGAAGGAGTATAAAAAACGGCTGCAGTGACACATGTTCCTCCATTACAATTTCCTACTGTTAGATCATTAATTGAAGAAGCAATATTTCGTTGCCAATTTCCACCATCTGGAATTCTACTAAATGTCATGTTTTGAGTTGGTGTATTACCTACA
>CALPRR020000080.1 GCA_943326025.2 Candidatus Kuenenia stuttgartensis
AGAATTTCAATTGTCAAATTTTCACTTGAATGCTTTTTTTCAAGAAAATGATATTGATGATTATGAAACCACAATTATTCGAAGAGAAATCACTTCACAAGGAAGATCTAGAGCTTTTATAAATGATACACCAATACAATTAGTAGTTCTAAAAGAGTTTGCCGAAAAGTTAATTCATATACATTCGCAACATCACACGTTGGAATTGAAAAACACCAATTTCCAAATAGAGTTATTGGATACGTTGGCGGATTTGAATTCGGAAAAAAATGATTATTTCAAGAAATTTAAAACGTGGAATGAATCATCAAAAAAGCTAAATCAATTAAAAGAAGAATTATCTAAAGCAATTCAAGTTGCAGATTATAATCGATTCCAATTGGAGGAGCTAGAAGAACTTTATTTGGAATCAAAAAATTATGAAGCTTTAGAACTTGAATTAAATAAATCTGAGAGTGTTGATGAAATTAAATCAACCTTGGACCACATTCATTTAGCAATAGATGGAGATGAAGGTGTTTTATCTGTTTTAAATAAATTAAAAATTTCGACAGATCGATTAAAAGACAAAGACGAGGTAATTAATGAATTAGCGAGTCGTGTTCAATCAGTTGTCATAGAATTGAAAGATATTGTTGCAGAAGCAGAAGATCAAAAAGAGAAAATAGAAATCAATCCTTTCCGTATTAATGAATTAACTGCAGCTTTGGACAAATACAATCGTGTATTAAAGAAACATGGTTTTTCAACTCAAGCACAATTGCAAGAATATCAGCAATCTATTTCGAATGATTTAGCTTCGTCAGATGAATTACAAGATGAAATAGCGCAACTATCTATTCAAACTGAAAAATTAGCTTTAGAAATAGGTGAAATTGCGAATAAAATTCACGAGAAACGAAAAAAAACAGCTCCATCAATTGAAGAATCGATTCAACTTTTATTGGCTGATTTAAAAATGCCAAATACACGAATTCAATTCCAATTATCAGAAAGAAAAGAATTGAATGCCAATGGTATTTCTGATGTTGCGATTTTATTCTCTCCAAACAAAGGAATTGAACCAATTGAGATAGATAAAGCAGCGAGTGGAGGAGAGTTATCTCGATTAATGTTGGCTTTACAAAACTTGGTTTCAAAGAAAAAACAATTGCCAACAATCATTTTTGATGAAATTGATACAGGAGTTTCAGGAGATGTCGCTCAAAAAATAGGTAATCTATTGAGAAATATGGGCGAGAATCTTCAGCTTTTAGCGATTACACATTTACCGCAAGTTGCAGGAAAAGCGCAAAATCATTTCAAAGTTGAAAAAGCGATTGTCAATAATTTGACTAGAACAAATGTGAGAGTACTTTCAGATGTTGAGCGAGTGGAAGAAATAGCAAGATTGATGAGTGGAGAAGAAATCAATGAAGCGGCTTTATTAAATGCAAAAGCGTTGATGAATTAGAGTCATTTATTTGGCTCAAAATTTGACTTAAAATTTAAACTATTAATACAAAATCATGAAATTATTAGTATTAACATTAGCTTTTATTTCTTTCTTTTCTTGTAAAACAACGAAAGAAGTGGTTAAAACAGAAGTATTACCTATACTAGAAGAATCAGCATCAATTATAACTTTAGGAACAGTTCATCTTCAATCGAAAGGTTGCGATCTAATAATCGAAATTGAGGAGAATGGTGTTAAAAAAACATTTTTCCCTTTTGGAATAGAAGAAAAATTCAAAGTTGAAGGTTTACGATTAAAATTCGTTTATACTTTAAGTCGCGCGCCTAAACCAAAAGATTGCAAGTGCGATCATGTAGTGGTTTTGAGTGATGTTTCTGCTATTAGGTGAGGATTAAATATAGTTTATTCAGTCACAAAATTTAAAAGAGTGAATTAATAGGTTGTTTTTTGGTAATAGATTTAAATTTAATTACTATTTCAAGGAAGCATTGAAAATTTATAGAAACGTGAATCAATTATATATCTTATTCTATTAATAATTCTCATAATCTAAAACCCAAAATTTCATAAACCTCACTCATGTAACAATCGATTCAACTCTTTAAGCGCTGCTTGATTTTGAATACTCATATACGCTTTTTCAATTTTTTGTTTTTCATCTTTTGTTAAATGCCATGAAAGAGAAATACGGTCGCGTTTGTTTTCTCTTAAGTTGAATGAAATTAAGTTTACTGGAAACTTAAGGTTGTTTAAACCAATTTTCATTAATTCTTCTTGGTCGAAATCTTGTGTTCTTGTGAAATTACGGTACATATTATCGAAAGGAAGAGATAACTTATCAGCTAATGATACTTGGTGATAAACTTCGTCATTCAATACTTTTTTAGTGTCTCTTACTTGAACAATTATAACTCCAGAAGTATTTTCTTTAATCCAATCTTGCATTACATGTAAGAATTCCATCATGCTTTTACCTCCGTAATTATCTCGAATGCCTGAATCCATCAATTGCATTTCAGGTTTTGTAGGCAATGTAACCATTGGTAAAATAAATGGGAAAGTTGCTTGTATTCTTACTACCGTTGAAAAACGAATATCATATGGATTATTGTCTTGGAAAAAGTTTAAATAATCAATATTTTCATATGATCGAGACATGTTTTTGGGACCACCACCAGATTCCGTAATAAAGGTAAGCGGTTGAGATGATATTAACAATCTTCTTCCATCATTGATGATAGTTGGATTGAAAATCATTACTGGTATCATCGCATTTTTCTCATAATATTTGTAATAACCTAATGAATGATTTAAAAAGTTGTTAGTGTTTTCATGTAATTGTTGTTCAAATGAATAACCTCGATCCTTTGGGTAGGTGAAGCCATTGATTTTAATCTTTTGATATCGGAAAAACATGTCGTTTGTTGAAGCTGTAAAAAACAACTTATTCAACATATCTTTAGCTATGTTTTGACGATAAATTCCCGAATAAATATTATTAATTTCGCCTTTTTTATAACGTAATAAGATTTCTCTAAAGTAAGCAGCACCAACCATTCCACCTGATGCGCCTGTTATTAATTGAGTATGTTTAAATAATTGACCATTAAGTTGTTCGTCAGTTTTTTGAAGAACGGTTAATGTCCATAAAGCACTTCTTGACCCACCTCCAGAAGTATTAATTAAAACTAATTTAGGTTTGTTTTCACCTGTGTTTGCTTTCCATTTATTTAGAATTTTAATATAGGAATGAAATGATTTTTGATCTGTATTTTCACTATTAATTGATTCTTCAATTTTCTCTATACTGTATTCTTGTCTTTTGTTTGGTGAGTAGTTGAGTCCGTAAGCGTAGTTTTTATAATTGAAAAATGAAGTATTCACACTTAAGTAATTCATTCCCAAAAAGCAGCAAATCATCATTGGATAAGTCCATCTATGAAACCAAGATAGCAATGCGCTAAATAACATCAATATGATAGTCAACAATAATATAAAACTCATAGCAGCAGGCATGTTAAAGAAATCATAATCTCTAAATCCTCCTAAAATGAAAAATGAAATAATTGTAATTAGCTCAAAAACGGAAGTGTTTACACGGTTTTTCGCAAAGACTTTTTCAATTAATTCTTCATCTAAATGTTGTACCGTTCGACTCTTAAAAAGTTTAAATTTCGTTCCTATATAGATATATGATTTCTCATCATGTTGTTGAAATACATCATACCATTTTTCTTTGTTATGTAATACTGAATTTATAGGCTTTGAAGATAGGTTACCTTCGTTTACACTATTTTTTATAAGTGAAAATGGATTTTTGTTGGTTGGAAAAAAATATAAAAGAGATAATAATAAAAATATAGAGATTCCTCCAATATATGATAGAACGTATACAAAAACCTGAATTCCAGTAGCATGTTCTTCGTTTAGTTGGAAATATGTTAAGTTATATATATAAATAACATTAAAAATTAAAGGTATGATGAAGTTGTTTAGGCAGAATTTCAAAAATGGTTTGGTAACAACTACTAAGAATGGATAATATGGTCCAAGTTTGATGTAGCTGTATGTATTGAATCCCATAATAAATCCACCAACTGAAAAGCCAATAAATAAAAATGACCAGTTATTTACTTCTCCAAGATATTCAGGAGAAAAGAAAAGCAACGGAACACCGTAGGCTTTGCCAATATTGTCAGTAACAATTAACAATAGGATTAACCAATACAAAATTGCTAATAAATTGTATTTAAGATGACCAATAAAAAGCTGAACAGGAAAAAAAGATTTTACAAAATTCAGTATTGGTAATTTATTTGTATTCATTTCCATTTCATTAAATATAAAGTATATTTTTGGAATGACGACGTTTGATAATGATTAATTCAAAATTAAGTTGAACTATTTATAAAGTTTATTTTTGAAAACTTGAATTTTGTTTTATAAAATCACTAACCAAATAAGCTAAAGCTTTACCTACAATTTTTTCTTCTTTAACTGACGAAGGAGCGCCTTCTGGAAGATGTAAATATGAAATGTTTTTATGTTTTGCTATTGTGTGAATATATTTTCTAGCATCATTAAGTGAGAATCCACTGGGTGTGAATGCAGATGAGGGCATGAATGCAATTGTATCGAGGTCTAATTCAACTCCTATTGGTTTATTGAATGAAACATGAGCAAAATGTTCGATGTCTTGCGTTAGAGAACGATTGTTAAAAAGATAGTCTTCAAAAAATGTAAAATTGAAATTATTTGCTTCAAGGTATGTATACATCATTTCATTATTGTATTGTTGATGTAATCCTAAAACAGAATAATGATCAAGATATTGATTGTGTTTTGCATATGAAAAAGGGTTCCCACTGTGTCTTCCTTCTAATGCTCGACAATCTGCATGTGGATCAAGATTGATGACGTTGATTGATTCCTTTTTCGCAAGTGAAGAAGCCCAAATTAATGGAAATGCATTGTTGTGACCGCCTCCAATTACAATCGGGATTTTACCTAAATGTATAATTGGTTCTATGATAGATTTTACCAATTCATCTAATTCAGAAATGAGTTTTCTACCAGTTTCTATAGATTCAAAAAGGTAGTTTGATTTGATTTCACCTAAAATGCAGATAGAATTTCCAATTAGAAAACGGTTGTCTTGCATGTTAACGAATCTTGAGATAAAAGATTTAAAAGCATTATCACTTCCTGAAAAACCTAAGTTTGATTGAGGTCCGATGTCTTCCGAAATCCCTAGGATGACATATTTAGACTCGTTATTTGAATAATCAAATTGACACGTTTGACCAATTTTTGTTTCTCCATCTCGAATTGATAAAAAAGGATCAATAGAAGATTTTGTGAATTTGCTGAAGGTGAAATTAGATTTCATAATTTGAGATTAGTTTGATAAATGAAGCAGGAGGCGTGATTGGTCTCATGTTTTCTTTTGAAACAAATACTAATGTAGTTTTAGCTGTTGAAAGTAATTCGTTTTTATCATTTTTAATTTCGTATTCAAAAAATAAACGCGGACCTTTTATTTCAGTTATTTTAGTTACAATAGTCAATTCATCATCGTAAAAAGCAGGTTTGTGGTATTTGACATTAAATTCTGAGACTGGTAACATAATCCCTTCATCTTCCATTTCGCGGTAACTCATTCCAACAGCTCGCATTGCTTCGACTCTTCCAACTTCGAAATATTGCGCATAATTACCATAGTAACAGTAGCCCATTTGATCTGTTTCGCTATATCTTACACGTAAATGAGTGGATGAACAAAAATTTATCAACATAATCCTAAAACTTTAATCAAATATAGACATTTAGAATATTTTTTGTACCTTTATTAACGACTAAAAAGTACAGTATTTTTTACTTAATTTTTTTTCAAAAAAGTAAAATATTAAGTTAACTACCTTAAGTCTGATATTTATCAGTTAGTTATAGAAAAGTTGAAAAAAATATTTTTTACACAAGTAAAAGATTTCATTAAATCAATAGCAAAACGATTTTTTTTTTAACTTTTTTATGTAAATATTTGTATTCAGAAAAAAGCGAGAACTTCTTTTATGTCTAAGCATTGATTTTCAATGAACAAGAAGTTTTAAAGATATATAAGTTAATAACTATTTACTAAAAGTACAGTTTCGATGAGTAATACACATGAAAGCGCATGGAATGCATGTTTGAAAGTAATTAAGGATAACATTTCCTTACAAGCTTTTAAAACATGGTTTGAGCCTATCATTCCCGTGAAGTTAGAGGATAATATTCTAACAATTCAGGTTCCTTCACACTTTTTCTACGAGTGGTTGGAAGAGAATTATATTACTTTATTGAAAAAAGTTATTCAAAAAGAATTAGGGCCTGAAGGAAGATTGGAATACAGTATCGTTATGGAAAATAACAGTACGAATTCAACTCCTTATACAGTGAAATTACCTGCATTGAACAAGAAAGAATTGAAAAATGCACCAGTTTCAATGCCGTTGAATTTGAATGAAAACCAAATTAGAAATCCATTCATCATTCCAGGTTTAAAGAAAGTAAATGTTGAATCTAATTTGAATCCATCATATTCATTCGATAACTTCGTTGAAGGAGATTGCAATAGATTAGCTAGAGCTTCAGGATTTGCAGTTGCAAATAAACCAGGAGGTACAGCTTTTAATCCATTGTTGATTTACGGTGGTGTAGGTTTAGGGAAAACACATTTAGCACATGCGATTGGGATTTCGATCAAAAATCAATTTCCGAATAAAACAGTTCTATATGTAGGTTCTGAAAAATTTGCTCACCAATTCATCGATGCAATTAAAAATCAATCTACAAATGATTTCATTCATTTCTACCAAATGATTGATGTATTAATCATTGATGATGTTCAATTCTTCGCTGGAAAAGAGAAAACACAAGATGTATTCTTCCATATTTTTAATCATTTACATCAAAATGGTAAACAGATTATCTTAACATCTGATAAACCACCAGTAGAGATGCAAGGAATGGAACAACGTTTATTGTCTCGTTTCAAATGGGGATTGTCTGCTGATTTAGGTGCACCTGAATTAGAAACAAGAATCGCTATTTTAGAAAAGAAAATGTACGGAAATGGTATTGAGTTACCGAAAGACGTTGTTGAATATTTAGCTTACAGTATCAATACGAATGTTCGTGAAATGGAAGGTGCTTTGAATACTTTGTTAGCGCAAGCTTCATTGAATAAAAAAGCAATTACAATTGATTTAGCAAAACAAATGGTTGATAAATTCGTGAAAAACACTGCACGTGAAGTATCAATCGAGTACATACAAAAAGTGGTTTGTGATTATTTCGATTTACCAATTGAAATGTTGAAATCAAAAACAAGAAAAAGAGAAGTTGTTCAAGCAAGACAAATTGCTATGTTCTTCTCTAAAAAAATGACAAAATCTTCTTTAGCAAATATCGGTTCTCATTGTGGAGGAAAAGATCACGCTACCGTTTTACATGCTTGTAGAACCGTATTGAATCTCTCTGAAACAGATAAACAATTTAAAGTTTATTTAGAAGACTTAGAAAAGAAGTTGACGATACAATAAAATTGAAAGCCATTCGAAAGAGTGGCTTTTTTGTTTCTAACCATTATCAAGAAAATGATTAAACTTGCAACTTGAAAGAATCCAGGTGAATTGAGTTTAAAATCTACATACAAAACAGTTGAAGAAATTTCTGAAGGCCTTTATAAAGAAAAAGGTTCTAAGTTTATTGCGTATGCAGTAGCTTGTTATTCAGATGACGAAGCGAAGGTTTTTATTGAACAATGGAAAAAAGAAAATCATCAAGCGAGACATCTTTGTTATGCGTATCGATTTGGGGTCAATCACGATGTGTATAGAGCAAATGATGATGGTGAACCGAATAATTCTGCAGGTATTCCAATTTTAGGTCAAATACAATCATTCGATTTGTCTAATATTCTAATTGGTGTTGTTCGTTATTATGGAGGAACAAAGCTTGGTGTTGGCGGCTTGATTACAGCTTATAAAACAGCTGCGAAAGAAGCTTTAGAAAGTGCGATTATTATTGAGAAGGAAATTTTTGAATGGGTAAAACTGAAATTTCAATATAGTGATATGCCTTCTGTAATGAGTTATATTAAGCAGAAAAGTCTTGAAATTCAAAAACAAATATTTGAAAATGATTGTGAGATTGTCTTAAATTTACCTTTAAACTTTAAAGATTTATTTAAAGCAGACTTAGAGGAGTTTTCTACATTGGAATTAGAAGTTTTAGGAATATATTGAAATAATAAAATATAAATGAAATTATTAAAAGAATTAGTTGAGGTTAGAGGTGCATCTGGAGATGAGCGAGGTGTTAGAGACTTTGTCATTAATTATGTTCGAAAAGAACAGTCGAAATGGAAAGTTCAACCTCAAATGATATTTGGTGATGAATTTCAAGATACTTTAATGCTCGTTTTTGGAAATCCTACGACTGCTATTTTTGCTCATATGGATTCAATCGGTTTTACTGTTGGATATGGAAAAAATTTAATTCGCATTGGTGGGCCAAAAACTTCAGAAGGAATTCAATTAGTCGGTTCGGATAGTCAGGGTGAAATTGAAACAGAATTATTGGTGTTTGAAGATGAAGATGGGAATCGAGAATTACAATATGTATTAGATCGAGAAATTGATCGTGGTACATATTTGACTTTTAAGCCAAATTTCAGAGAAACGGATGAATATGTTCAATCTCCCTATATGGATAACCGTTTGGGAGTTTGGAGTGCACTGAAAGTTGCAGAAAGTTTAGAAAATGGAATTATTGTTTTTTCAACTTATGAGGAACATGGTGGAAATTCTGTTGGGTTTTGCGGGAAGTATATTTATGAAAAATATGGTGTGCGACAAGCATTGATTTCAGATATTACTTGGGTAACAGAAGGTGTTCCTCACGGTGGAGGCGTAGCTATTTCAATGAGAGATAGTGGTATTCCAAGAAAAGTTTATTTGAATAAAATCATCGAATTAGCTAAAGAATCGGGCGTAAAATTTCAATTAGAAGTTGAATCAGCAGGAGGAAGTGATGGAGGTGTATTGCAGAAATCAGATTTACCGTTTGACTGGTGTTTTATTGGAGCTCCTGAAGATAATGTTCATTCTCCAGAAGAATTGGTTTATAAACACGATATCATGTGTATGGTTGAATTGTATAAATATTTAATGAAAGAATTATAGTATGGATTCACCTGAAAATATTTGCCAAATTTATAAATACGACAAGGAGTTTTTTTTATTAGCTAAGAATTCTCCTGAGTACTTTGCTAAAGAATTTGTTTCGACAGAAATATCAGATGATAAAGTAGTTTGGTTGAATTATCATGGCTTGTCTGATCGTGAGAATATTGAGCGAATTTGTGATACCTTAAATGTCGATCGTCTATCAGTTGAAGATATTTATAAAGAAAAAAACAGACCGAAATTGGAAGAATATCCAAATTACTTGTTTTTTTCAGTTAGATCAGCTTTACCAGATGAAAAAAATGTTTTTATTTTAGAGCAGGATCAAGTTTCATTTATTCTAGGAAAAAACTATTTGATTTCATTTCAGGGTAAAAGTTCTGATCATTTCATTGAGGTAAGAGGACGAATCGAGAAAAAGAGAGGGAAAATTAGATCAAAAGGAGCTGATTTTTTACTGTTTAGAATGTTGGAGGCTATTATTGATAATTATTTTGAAGTACTTGAGCATATTACCGAAACGATTGAAGAGATAGAGGTGAAGATGCATCAAAATGCAAACACAAATACTTTAAAATTGATTGAGTTGCAAAAGCGTAAATTAATTGAGTTACGAAAGATAGTAGTTCCATTAAAAGATGTTACCTCCCAATTGGAAAAAACAAATTCCCATTTATTGGAAAAAGAAAATCATTATTATTTCACGGATTTAAAAGAAAATTGTCTTTCAGTATTAGAGGAAATTGATGTGAATAAGCAGATTTTGGATGGAATGGCAAATTTATATTATGCGGTTCAAGGACAGAAAATGAATCAAATCATGAAGATTTTAACCATCGTCTCATCTGTCTTTATTCCTTTGACGTTTATTGTAGGTGTATACGGGATGAATTTTGAAAACATGCCTGAATTAAAGTATAAATATGGTTATTATACTGTTGTTGGTGTCATGTTTGCAATTGCCATTTCTCTTATAATCTATTTTAA
>CALPRR020000081.1 GCA_943326025.2 Candidatus Kuenenia stuttgartensis
AGCATTTTCTGATTTACGTGCTTCAAGACCAACGGCTGTTAATTTGTTCTGGGCGTTAGACAAAATGTTAGATGCTTTAGATAATTGCGAAGGAGATTTCTTACAAACAAGTTGGGAAATGGCGCAAGCGATTGTTGAGGAAGATGTAGAAACTTGTCGAATGATTGGAGTTCACGGATTACCAATTATTGAAGAAATTTCAAATCGTAAAAATGGTGAAGTTGTAAATATTTTGACACATTGCAATGCAGGAATGTTAGGCTGTGTTGAATGGGGAACAATTACTTCGCCAATTTATCAAGCCCTTGAAAAAGGAATTAAAGTTCATGTTTGGGTAGACGAAACAAGACCAAGAAATCAAGGTTCAAATTTAACGTGTTATGAATTAACGAAACACGGTGTTCCACATACTTTAATCGTTGATAATGCGGGCGGACATTTGATGCAACATGGTTTTGTAGATATGGTGATTGTCGGAACAGATAGAACAACTCGTCAAGGTGATGTGGCAAATAAAATAGGAACTTATTTAAAAGCATTGGCAGCGAAAGATAACAATGTACCATTTTACGTTGCTTTACCTTCAACAACTTTGGATTGGACAATCAATGATGGATTGAAAGAAATTCCAATCGAAGAAAGAAACCAAGATGAGGTTCGCTACATGATTGGAAAAGGAGAAAGTGGAAAAATTGAATCTGTTTTAATTTGCCCAGAAACGACTCAAGCTAGTAATTATGGTTTTGATGTTACTCCAGCAAAATTGGTGACAAAAATTATTACTGAAAGAGGAGTATGTGATGCTTCTGAAGAAGGATTACTTTCTTTATTTCCTGAGCAAAGAGTAACGGTTTAATAATTTCATCCTCCCTCTTTATCCCCCTCCAAAGGGGGAGGTTAATTAATTCCCCCTTTGGAGGGGGCAGGGGGAGGACAATTACAATATGCAAACTCAACTTGAACAACTTCAAAAAGGTTTATTAAAAGTAGTAACTTCTTTCAAATATTCTGGAAATTTAACCGAATTTCCAAGAGAATTATTTGAGTTAGAAGACACCTTAGAATTATTGGATTTATCCAATAATAAATTGAGAGAATTGCCTTCAGATTTTGATCGATTTAAAAAGTTGAAAATTGCTTTTTTTTCGGATAACTTATTTACAGAATTACCTGAAGTTTTAGGTAAATGTCCGAATTTGACAATGATTGGTTTTAAGTCGAATTTGATTCAAAATGTTTCGGAACAATCATTGCCGAAACAACTTCAATGGCTAATCTTAACCAATAATAAAATCGAAATACTGCCTAATTCAATTGGAAATTGCGAAAAACTTCAAAAAGTTGCCTTGGCTGGTAATAAAATCAAGGAGCTTCCAAATTCCATGGCGAATTGTAAAAACTTGCAATTACTTCGAATTTCAGCAAATGAATTAAAAGAATTGCCACTTTGGTTAATAGAATTACCTCGTCTAACGTGGTTGGCTTTTTCGGGAAATCCATGTACATATAAACCCGATTTTTCAATTGAAATTGAAGTCATTGATTGGGCTAAAATTGAACAAAAAGAAATCTTAGGTCAAGGTGCTTCTGGGATCATTTCAAAGGCTATTTTAAGAGATGAAATTGAAGAAGAAGTTGCTGTTAAAATTTTCAAAGGCGAAGTGACAAGTGATGGTTATCCGGAAGATGAATTGGCAACTTGTTTAGCAGTTGGTCACCATCCGAATTTAGTTCCTTTGAAAGGAAAAATTGTCAATCATTCAGAAGGAAAAGAAGGAATTGTACTAGAATTAATTCCACCTTCTTATAAAGTTTTGGGAAATCCACCTTCTTTTGAAAGTTGTACTCGAGATGTTTTTCCAGAAGGAATTACTTTAACTCAATTGCAAAAAGAACGAATCCTTTCAGGTGTAAAATCAGCGATGGACCATTTGCATTCGAAAGGAATTTTACATGGAGATTTGTATGCACACAATACGTTGTATAACGAAGAAGGTCATGCATTTTTTGGAGATTTTGGAGCGGCCACTTTTTTTGATATTCATCATCCAACTGCAGAATTATTAAAGACTTTAGATTACCGAGCGTATCAATGTTTGGTAGAAGATTTAGATTAAATTTTCTCTTCTAAACAAGAATTTTCTCCAATTAACGTTGTACTTTCGTGATAATGACTCGAAAATTTCGTTTATGCCATATTTTTGCTGCTACTTTAGGGTTTGCTTTTACTCTATGGTTGACTTCGTTTGCAGCAATTTCTCAAGAAACAAGTTATCGAGAACAGGTTTATTCTCAAAAGGTTGACACGATTACCTTAGATAGTTTAACCATTTATCCCAATTCGCTAAAAGTTATTTGTTTAGGTGGTTCGATGGTTCAATTAACACGATCGGATTATGATTTAGATTTAACAAAAAACAAACTCATCCTTTTTTCAAAATGTGGTGATTCTGTGAAGATTTCATATCGAGTTTTACCAATGAATCTTCGAAAAGTATATGGAAATAGAGATACCAATCAAATTTACAATCCTCAAAAAGGCGATAGAGAAAAGTTTTTGATTGAAGATAAATATTCGTCAACTGATATTTTTGGAAATACTGGAATCACCAAAACAGGAAGTATTTCAAGAGGTGTTTCTTTTGGTAACAATCAAAATTTATCGGTAAATTCTTCATTAAACTTAGAATTATCGGGTGATTTAGCTCCTAATTTAAAAATTCTAGCTTCTGTTTCGGATGATAATTTACCAATACAAGCAGATGGAAATACCAATAAATTGCAAGAATTTGATCAAGTTTTCATTCAAGTATATAATGATCGTTTTAAGTTAATTGCTGGAGATTTTTGGTTGAAAAAACCTACAGGTTATTTTATGACTTATCGAAAAAGAGCGCAGGGTTTGACTACTGAATATCAATGGGGAGAAGATTCTTTGCATAGATGGAAAACCCAAGTAAGTGGCGCATTATCTAAAGGGAAATTTAACCGACAAATTATACAAGGAATAGAAGGGAATCAAGGTCCTTATCGATTAACGGGTGTTGAAAATGAGCCTTATATTATTGTTTTGTCAGGAACAGAAAATGTATTTATAGACGGTCGATTATTAAAACGTGGACAAGAGTTTGATTATACGATCAATTACAATACTTCGGAATTGATTTTCACTTCAAGAAATCAAATTACGAAAGATTCTCGAATTGTTGTTGAATTTCAATATACAGCTCAAAATTACGCCCGTTCCTTATTTCAAAGTTCGACCACTTACTCATCTGAAAAATTGAATTTTTGGTTGAATTTATATTCAGAGCAAGATGCAAAAAATCAACCTTTACAACAACAACTTTCGTTGAGTCAAAAGCAATTATTAGCTGGAATTGGAGATGATTTATTAGCCGCAAGAACATTGAGTATTGACTCAGTTGGTTTTTTGGATAATCAAATCTTGTATGCTTTGAGAGATTCATTGGGATACGATTCTGTGTTGGTTTTCACTGCGAATAAAGATTCTGCTTTATACAAGGCAACTTTTCAATTTGTAGGACAAGGAAAAGGGGATTATAAGTTTAGTTATTTTGGACCTTTTGGAAAAGTCTATAAATGGGTTGCGCCAATCGGTGGGGTTTCACAAGGTGATTATGCGCCTTTCAAGTTAATTTATACTCCAAAACAAAAACAATTGTATGCATCTGGAGTTTCCTATCAATTAACCAAAAAGCTAAAGTTTGATACCGAAGTTGCCTATTCTAAAAATGATTTGAATACTTTTTCTACGTTAGACGGAAAAGATGATGCTGGAGTAGCAGTTCGATCAAGACTAATCGGAACTGTTCCGCTCGGAAATAAAGAAACTTCAAAATGGGAATTAGAATCTAAAGTAGAAATCGAGTCGTTGGATAAAAATTTCAGTCCAATTGAACAATATCGAGCAGTTGAATTTGACCGTGATTGGAATACTCGTGATAAAGGTTATTTAGGGAATCAATTAGCATCGACGTTAGGTACTAATTTCAAAAATAGATCGTACGGAAATATTAACCTAGAAGGTCAACAATTTTTGATTGGAACGAATTACAATGGTTTTAGAGGAAAAACGTCTGGTAAATGGAATCAAAAAGGATTTTCTTCAACTTGGGATGGTAGTTATTTAGTAAGTCAAGCGATTGATAAAAATGAATTCGTTCGTCATAAAGTAGATGTTTCAAAGTCATTTAATGCTTTACGAATTGGATTTAAAGATGATCATGAGTTGAATAATTATAAATCTCCTCAGTTTTTACAATTGACGAGTTATCAATTTTATGATTATCAATTTTATTTAGCTAGTGGAGATTCTACCAATAACAATTTCACGATTTTTTATAGAGAACGCTTCGATCAACGTTCAGATAGTTCACGCTTAACTCCAGTAGCAAAAGCAAGAACAGCAGGAGGTGAAATAAAAATAATGAAACTAAAAAATCAATCCTTAAACATTGTCACAAGTTACCGTGAATTGAAAGTATTGAATTCGAATCTATTAAATCAAACTCCTGAAAATACACTTTTAGGAAGAATTGATTATGAATTAAAAGCTTGGAAAGGCGCTGTTACTTGGAATAATTTTTACGAAATAGGTTCAGGTTTGGAATTAAAAAGAGAAATCGTTTACATCAAAGTAAATGACGGACAAGGAATTTATACTTGGATTGATTACAATGGTGATGGAGTGAAAGATTTGAATGAATTTGAAATTGCTCAATACATCGATCAGGCGAGTTATATTCGGATTTTTTCTCCTAGTAATCAATACACTAAAACGTATTCAAATGAATTAAATCAAGGTTTATTTTTGAAGCCAGAACGAATTTGGTCATCAAAAAAATCTATTTTTTTCAGAGTAATTACGAAATTTTCAGATCAAGCGAAAATCAGAATTAATCGGAAAACGAATCTTTTTCAAGGAGCAGAAGCTTTTAATCCATTTTCATCTACCATTCAAGATGTCAACTTATTAGCGACAACTTCAAATATTCGAAACACTTTATTCTTCAATCGGAATTCCAGTATTTTCGGAGGTGAATTCACCAATCAAGATACAAGAAGTAAAAATTTACTAGCAAGTGGATTTGATTCTAAGCAAAATACATACGAAGAAGTTGCATTAAGAGCAAATATTAAAAAAGTAATTACATTGGAAGCTACAGCTCAAAAAGGGATAAAAGTTTCAAAAGTTGATTACACTTCAGGGAGAGATTTTTATTTAAATTATTACTTCATAAAACCAAGCATTATTTTTCAGCCAACAACCACTTTTAGGATCTCAATTGATGGTCGATATTCCAACAAATTAAATGCAAAAGAATACGGTGGAGATACCTCTATTGTTCATGAATTGGGAACTTCATTTAAATTCAATCAAGCTGAAAAAGGGAGTTTTCAAGGAACCTTTAGTATGATTAATATCAAATATTCAGGCAATCAAAATTCAGCTTTAGGATTTGAAATGTTAGAAGCACTTCGACCGGGTGTCAATTACACTTGGAACCTGAGTTACCAACGTTCTGTATCTCAAAAATTACAAATCTCTTTTCAATATAACGGACGTAAATCTATCGGAAACAGAACCATACATTCTGGCGGAATGGAGGTGAGAGCGTTTTTCTGATGGATTTTATTTGAATGTAAATTACCTGAAAGTTATAAGTATACTTATAACTTTTGACTTTTTGTAATAATGTTATAAGTATATCTTAATGAGTCATACCGTATTCCCGTAATAGTTATGTAGATCAAGTTATTTGTTTTTTCAGGTAATTAAATACATTCAAGAAATTGATAATTTTCGCAAACGGGTAATTGAATTTTTTGAGATAATTTTTTGTTGAAATTGTATTTATAGATATTCAACACTTTGAAGGAATTACTTCCACCTTAGTAATATTTTTTTGCTGGAACATAAATCACAACCAAAACTAGGATTTGATTCACAACTTAAGCATTATTCACAGTAAATTCGCTATTTATTCCTATTTATAAACTCTTTGTTACCATTAATAGGATCTACAATCCATAATGAATTCCAATTTTTTCGAATTGCATAGAGTCTGTTTTTTTCTTCTTCTGATAAAATTGGTATCGATTTTTGGAAAGAAATTGACAAATGATATCATTTGCTCTTTTATCAGCTATAGTTAATGGACTTGAATCTAATTTGATTTCAATTTGAAAATCATCCGTATCATAAATCTTCATTATTTCCTAACCAGCCTCAAGCGCAGCCTGAATACTTATGTTTAATAAATCTGAAGAAGGCATGCTATTGTTCTAATTGAAGTTTTTCATTTATGTAACCTATAATTTTCAAAACGGCTTCATTTAAAGATTCTTTCGAAGTATCAATAATTAAATCTGGTTTTTCTGGTTTTTCATAAGGAGCATTGACTCCTGTAAAATCTTTTATTTCTCCCTTTCTTGCTTTTTTATAAAGTCCCTTAACATCCCTTTCTTCACATACTTTCAATGGTGTATCGACAAAAATCTCGACAAAATTCTCATAACCGATAATTTCTTTTAGATGATTTCGATCTTCCGAGAAAGGAGCGATAAATGCAGCTAAACATACAATACCAGCATCTACAAATAAACTTGCAACATGACCAATTCTTCTCAGGTTTTCTTTTCTATCTTCTACAGAAAATAACAAATCAGAATTTAACCCTTTTCGCATATTATCACCGTCCAAAACATAGGTGTGTATTCCTTTTGAATACAAATATTTATCCAACTCGTTAGCCAAAGTCGATTTTCCAGAAGAAGAAAGACCAGTAAACCAAACAACTAACGCATTATGATTTTTTTGAATACACCTATCTCTTTTTGTGATTTCATATTCCTGATTAAAAACATTTTCCTTCATAAGCAAGTAAATTAACTTCAAAATTAATTATCTATTCTTCCAAATTTAGACCTATATTAAACCACAAATTAATTATCAAAAAAACAGAAAAGAATTTAATTTTTAGCATTATTAATTCTTCTTAAATAATCTAATTGACCCCTATGCCTTGATAAATGACAACACAATTGAATGAGAAAATAACCAATTGATTTACCCTGATGGTGTGGAGGAGGATCTGGCATCTTTCTATCTAGTTCGCTTTCTTTCATATCAGACAAGACTAAATTTACAACTTGAATAGTTTCATCTATTACAAGAATCAACTCGTCTTTAGTCAAATCTTTACGATTAAATTCAGCCTCTCTGTCTCTAAAGTAGCCATTATTACCCAATTTGTTACCTATAAAGTGGTTCAAATTTCCACAAATATGATAACACAGTGTACCAACAGAATTGATAATCCCTGGTTCAGCAACCCATAATAAATCAGTATTTGTATTTTCTATTTCAGTCTTCATGACTTGAAGATCTCTAACTATAATTTCTTTAGTGTGATTTAGAATAGACATTTATAAATGATAATTAAGAGTTTTTACCTTTTTCAAATTTGGAAAACTTAAATTTTCCTCTCCCCATATTGCTTTTGTTTTTGTATCTATTTGATCAATTTGATTTGGATTTAATTTTTCCATCCAATCATAACATTTACCTGATCTAAAGAACGTTTGTGGATTGAAATGGAAACTTTGAGGGTTTTCAGAAATTTCTTGTTTCATTTTGTTGAATTCAGTCGCTTCAATAATTTGTTCATATTGAACTTCATTCAAATTATTATTTAGGAGAATAAAATTTGCCAACGCTTTAACAGAATCCATTTTACGTTCCACCAAATCTTCATACCTTAATACCAATAAACTATCATTCTTGATTTTACCTCCACAGAAATCAATCCATTCTAGGGTATGTGTATGATAATCCCCAAAGTATAAATTTCCATCAATAAAAAACTTCAGAAATTGATCATATGTTAAGTCTTGACTAACACCCAACATTGGATGAGTGCGGTAAAAATGGAATTGCGAAACAAATGCACCTTTTGGATCTCTAAACACATGAATAAATCGTGTTTTGCTATGTATCGAACGAAATGGCAAATCGTGCATTGAGCAATGTGTATACCAAACTCTTGGTTTACCTTTTGTAGCTTCTAGATGCGCTAAAAAATGATCCATACCATGCTGTGAAATCATTACTTCAGGCCAAGGAATAGTATCATGACCAATATCACCACTTTTTATTCCATTCTTTTCGGAATAATCAATAGCATTTCTTAAAATTTCACAAACAAACTTTTTTGTTAAATGAGTACCTACTTTTTGATGTGTACAGATAAAAATATCATTTTCGTCAGTATCCCAACTATTTTTTAATAACGCTATTTGTTCAGGATTAAAAAAAGGAGGATACACTCTATTATCCCATATTTTGGCAATAAAACCTTTGTCATTTAATTTTTCAGTCGGCTCAAAAGACTTTAAACCACCGTGATTTTTAGCAGTACTCATGAAAACTATTTAAATTATAGATTGGCTACCAATAATCCACACTCGGTAGGTATAATAGAATGATTAATTTTATTTGCTGTAAACCATTCGAGAAACTCCTTGCACTCCTCCTCACGATCTATTACATTGTCAGCTAATATTAGAGTATCTTTTCCGATTACCCCATTTTCTAATAACAAATTCAATTGTTTAAAGTAGTGGCTTTTTTGAGCATCAAAAAATACCAAATCATATTTACCAGAAAGATTATCAATAATTTCCATTGCTTCACCAGCATGCACATTTATAGAAACCTGAAGACTATCAAATCTTTCTTGTGTATCTTTGGCAACAGCAGTATCAAATTCTATTGTGTCAAAAACCAATTCGTTGGTTTCTTTTATACCGCTATATAAATAGAGTGCAGATAAACCATGAGCGGTTCCAATTTCCAAAATTCTTTTTGGATTTTTTGCAATAACCAAGCTTTGAAGAATTCTTCCAGTATCTTGTCTGATGGGGTTTCTCCATCCAAAACTTCCGTTGGTATTTGTATAACTTTTCCCTTTTTTACTGAATCCTTCCAGTATATTTATTTCATTATTAATATCTTGAGTATTTGTCATCCTTCATTAAATTTAAAAGTAAAAATAAAAAAAATGTTAGAATGATTGTTTAACAGAAGCAATAATCGCTTAAATCTTCTAATTTTAATCCGAAGTTAGTTCGTTTTTAGACTTTATAAAAGATTAACTAGTTCAAAACTTATAAAGGGATTCCAGTGATTAAATTGATTGATTTTTTCAATTGGGAAGTGAATAATTAGGTAGTTGTTTTTATTGAATTACCTTTCTACTCACTTTTACCACTAATTTTCTTGGCATTAATCGAACAAAGAATGCTAAAGCTTGATTAATAAAGCCATGAATTGCAACTGGTTTTCCTTTTAACATTGCATTGTAACCATATTCAGCTACTTCTTTAGAACTTGGTAATTTTTTTCCTTTGAATAAAGAACTGTTTTCAGCTGATGCTGCAGCCATAAAACCACTTTCAGTAGCTCCAGGACAAAGCGCTGTTACAGTTACACCAAATTCTCTGATTTCATTATCTAAAGCTTCTGAAAAACTCAATACATATGGTTTTGTTGCGCAATAAACTGCCATGGTTGGACCAGGAACAAATGCTGCAGTAGAAGCAACATTCATAATTTTTCCACTTTTGCGTTTCAACATGTCTTTCAAATACAATTTTGTAAAATGCGTTAAAGCAGTGATATTCAAATTAATCATTTTGAATTCTTTCTCCCATTCTGTTTCTGCAAACATCCCAAAATCACCAAATCCAGCATTATTGATTAAGTAATCAATTTGAATTCCTTTTTCTGAAGTTTCGTTATATACCTCAAGCGCAGCA
>CALPRR020000082.1 GCA_943326025.2 Candidatus Kuenenia stuttgartensis
ACATTTATAAATATATAGATATATCAAATAGAACATAATTCTGTAAATCGAGGAACTATAAATTAAAGCTTAAAAAAATCAAAAACGTATAACCCGTTGAAAAAAATAATCTAATAAAATAATTAAAGTCTAATTAAGATTGTTGAAGACAAAAAAAACGTCTCCAATTAACATTGAAGACGTTTTAAAATATTTAACTTAAATACTAGAATGTCCAGACATCATGTTCTATTGTTCTGATTTCTTCTTTAACCTTTTCAGCTTCAAAAAGAGCATCTACTCCTGTCTTATATGCTTCCATCTTACGATCAAAAACATTACTTTCTTTATACATAACACTTGTAAAACGACGTTTCCAAAATAAGTCATCAAAACTCATCCATTGAGCATCATTCTTATCGTTGTATACAAAATAATTATTTAATACAAACCTACAGTGTGGAAAATACAACCAAAAAAGTTCTTTCATTCCTTGAATTTGTCCTTGTTCATCTTTAGAATAAACAACTGGTGCAATAGCTAAAATTCGAACATCTAAAACTGATCTTTCTTTATCAAAGAACCAATCTTCTTTAATTCTATATTGAATAACGTCAATTGTTTTAAACCAAGAGGTATCTCTTGCTGGATATTGTTTTTCTTCATAAGAATTACCAGACTCATCAATTTTAACAATTACACTATCCCCATCATTTGCACTATTCGGTAAAGGTGTAGTTGATTGAGCTCCCAAACTTCCAAAAAAATAGAATAATTTATCTCTGTAAACACTATCAGTATAAAAATTCATTCCTGGTTCTGGATCGATAGGGTATTTCAATTGATCTCCATCTTTAATTGTATAATCTACTGGATTATCAGGTGAAAAAACTCGGATGTCACCATTAAAAATATGCGTTTTCAAAACTGTCCACAAACTCCATCTAGATGAGTTTTTAACCCAGTTGTTTTCAGCATCATAATCATCAAAAGGGAAATACATCGGATGATTCATTTTTTCTCGCATGTCTATCGTTTGCCAAACTCTCTTACTCCAAATAACATCAGCTTCTCTTACAAATTCATAAGGAATCATTCGTTTTGTTGGAATGTGTTCTTGAATAAAAACCCCATCAACGATACCATCAGCAGGAACATTTACTGGACCTCCATTAATTTCTGGTTGCGCTACTAAAGTTCCTGTACCAAGAACTAAAAGAGCAGTAAAAAATAGACTTTTCATAATTCAAATAAATTATTGAACATTAATTATACAAGCGATAAATCCTGATGATCCCATACCTCTATATTTAACAGAAATAGAAACTTTTGCGCCTGGTTTTGCTTGTTTCAACAAACTCAAAGCTTCAGGAGATAATGATTGACCTTTACCTGAAATAGGTCTTGGTGCACCAGTTACAGAAATCTCCCATGTTTCAACATTAAACTCTGCTTTTAAAGGTATTTCTGGTGGATATTTAGCAGAAATCTTTGTCATAGCTGCTATAGACGATTTACCTGCAGACTGACCAGTACCTAAAGTACCTAAAAATGCAGCAGGAGAAGGCATTCCAGAAACTCTAAATGGATATTTACCTAACTGTACAGTTTTATTATTTGCTTTATTTCTACCTGATACAGTAATAAAACACTCTTTACCTGTACCTGGAGATCCTAAATACTCATTTCCTTTTTTGGTCAACTGAATATTAGAACCACTTAAAATAGTTTCTTCATATCCTGAAGCAACACCTACAATTCTATTTGGATATCCTCGGTAAACAACATTCATGTCAGGTAATGAAACGGTTCCTTGAGGTTTCATAATAACAACTTTACACTCCCAAGGTTCTGTTTTTGGTTCTCCTGTTTTCTTCTTGATTGAAACAGTACCTTTCAATGTCATTTCAGCTCCACCAGATGCTTTTGCCTTAACAATACCATATCCATCTTTAACATCAGAAACATTTGAACCGTTGTAAGTGACAGTTGGTTGATTATCAGAATCGAAAGCTGCCATCATTACTTTTACCTCAATATCTTCACCTTGAGCAACAGAAGCTGGTCCGTATGCTAATGCCATAACTTTATTGAAACTATATTCACCTGTAGAAACTCTACTTTTAATGTGTTGAAGTGCAGTTGCACGTGCGGCCAATATTTCTTGTTGCAATGCTGTTAATGAAGCAATTGCAGCTACAATTGGAGAGTGATCGAAAGTTCGAGCAATCCAATGCATTTCCATTTCTTCATGCTCTTCTAGTTCATTTTTCGATAATTTAATATAAATTTCTTTCAAAACTTCGCGGTCATCATTTTTATTATAACCCTCTCCATTTGCATCAATCATTTTATCGACTAATTTCTCTAATTCTAGATTATCTTTATACTTATTGATAGGAGTAGTCTTAAATTTGTAAGACTTACCACCAGGAGGTGCATATGTACCTACTAATTCACAGATTTCACCTCTGAATTTATTGTAATCTTCCCATAATTGTTTACCAGAACCAGTTATAGTCGCTAAATCCTCACCGATTATCTCATGCATTGGAACATCATAACCATCTTTCGCTTGAACAGCCATTAAATGTAACAATGCTGGCCTACACGGATCTTTTTCACTGTATGGAACCCAAACAATAGCCTCTTCATTTTTATCCGCAGGTGCAACGACTTCACCCATTTTTTCCATACAATTAATCTTTATCTCATCGATTTCCTTAATTAATTTTGCAGAAGCCTCATCAATTTTTTTAGTTATAGTAAGATAATATTCAACTTTTTTAACTTTTTCAGGATTCGTTTTTTCCTGAGTTGCTTCCTTTAAATCTGCAATAGCTGAATCTCCTCTATCTAATTGTGCTAAAGTACCAACTTGTAAGTTTTTTTCAATTGCAACGAATGCATCTAGTACAGCCTTTGTAACATTTAATGCTAATAATGCCATAAGCACCAAATACATCAAACCTACCATCTTCTGTCTAGGGGTTTCTTTTCCTCCGCCCATTTCTAATATCTATTTTAAGTTTGTTTTTTAAACTAAATATTAACCTTTAGTTATTGTCATTGCTTTTAACATGTTACCATAAACAGTATTTAAATCTGTTAAGTTACTTGTTAATAAAGCCATATTTTCTTTGTAACGTTTAGTATCCTCAGCTGAATCAGAAAGATTTTTCATCATATCTGTAACTTGCGCTTGGAATTTTTCAGTAGCTTCTAAATGAGAAGAAGAACCTTTTAATTGTAATTCATAAACATTATTAAGTGCAGCTAAATTTTTAGATACTTTTTGAATTTGCTCACCGAACGACTCTCCTTCAGCAGTAGTAGAAGTTAATCCAGCAATTGAAACAGAAGCTCTTTCGTATGCTTCAGATAAACTTGTTACTTTGCTTGAAGCAGCTTGTAAACTCGAAACGTAATCATTAGTAGCGTTTGCAGCTGTAGTGATTTCTTGTAACTGCATAGCGTTATCACCCAATGCTTTCATTCCATCACCCAATCTAGTTAATAAAGCAACGTCAATATTTGCTTCACCTAACATTTTGTCTAATTCTTGAGTAACTCCAGAAGTAACATATACAGGTGCAGCTGCTGGTGCAGCATGAGCATGCTTAGATGGTTTCTCATGTTCTGGTAAAGCATCATGATCTAACTCTTCGGCATGACCTAAAGCTAATTCAGGATAAACTAACTCCCAATTTGGGTCTTCGTGTAACGGTTCAAATGCAGACAAAATAAAGATAACTGCCTCAACACCCAAACCACCAATCAACATGATAGTTGCTCCAGGCCAGTGTTGAATTTTAAACATCGCTCCTACAATTACAATAGCTCCACCCCATCCGTAGACGAATTTCATTACTGTCTTAAATTTTTTACTTGCGAAAAAACCGCCTCCACTTGCACTCATAACTTTCTAGTTTAAATTTTAAATTGTTTTTTTTGCTTTGGTTTAATTTAAATTGCTTTTGATTTTAGCTTCTTTTATTTAAAATTAAATATTTTTTTATCTTAATTGTATATCACTTTGAGACTCTTCATTACCTTCTTTCGTGAAATCACGTCCTCCACGTCCAAGGTGAGTCATTACGTTTCTATATCCAATATATGATTTTGAAGTATCTTGATATTCAAAAGTTCTAGTTGAATTTTGAAGGTAATAACCTATATCTTTCCATGAACCTCCTCTTAATACTTTACGTTTCATTGATGGTGGATCCCAATCCATTGCATTATATCTGTAATCAGTATTCAAATCATGAGAAAACTCATTCATAGATTCATCATAAGCAGTCTCACACCATTCAGCAACGTTACCTGCCATACAATATAATCCCCAACCGTTAGGATTGTATGAATAAACTTTTACTGTATGGAACCCTCCATCTTCAAAATATCTACCTCTCATTGGCTTGAAGTTTCCTAAGAAACATCCTGCTTCGTTTCTGATGTAAGGACCACCCCATGGATAAGGAGATAATGCTAAATCTCCTCGTGAAGCTCTTTCCCATTCAGCTTCTGTAGGAAGTCTAAAGTCATTTACAAATAAATCACCCATACTAACTAACCAATTATTCAATAGCTGTGTTCTCCACACAGAAAAAGCTTTAGCTTGAACCCATGTTACACCAACAACTGGATAAGAATCATAGGCAGGATGCCAAAAATACATTTGAGTCATTGGATCATGAAAAGAATAGGTAAAATCACGCACCCAACAAAGAGTATCTGGGTAAACATTTATTTTCTCATCTATGATAAATCTTTGACGATTCTCATGACCTCTAATTGCATTATTTTGTCCTTTCTTATTAAAGAAACCTAAATCTTTATCTTGGCCTTGAGGCTCTCCGCTAATTGGATTAGCGGGAGTTTCTAAAGTTCTATGCTCTGGGACGGATTTAGAAGATTGATCTTGTATTTCTTTTTTATCTTTTGTCTCATATCCATTAGGAGTAATATTAATACGACCTCTTTTAGCTGCTTCAACATAATCGATCCAATAATATCTAAAAATTAAATTACGCGTATCTATCTCTCTTCTTTTATAGAATCTTTCTTTCTGTGGATAGTACATGTCAGCTAACAAAGGTATTATTTTTTCATCGCTATAGTCTAATTCTCTATCCCAATTCAAATCAAATAAATCTCTGTTTTTTGCACGATCTCCAGGTTCAGTCTCAACAAAAGCTGATGATTCCTCATCAAAATATAATTCTTTATAATTTATATATTTCTGAGCTTCTTCAATAGACATCTTTTCCTCATCTTCATTTGCATAGATTTTTTCACGAGCAATTGAATCTCTAACCCAGTCAACAAATTGTCTGTATTCATTGTTAGAAATTTCAGTTTGATCCATGTAAAATGCTTGAACAGAAACTGTTTTCGCTCTAGTTTGATGTAAAAATGGTACATCTTGATCATTTTCCCCCATATTGTAAGAACCAGCAGGTATATATACCATTCCCAACGGAATCTCCGGTATATAAATTGGTCTTCCCAACGTTCCAGTCAAGTGTCCTGATCTTGTCATACAAGATACTAATATCACACTTACTAAACCAAATAACAAAAGTCTTCTCATCCTTATTACTTTTTATATTTTTTTTGAATAAACCCTATAATTAAAACATTACAGCTCTACCCTTGTACTTTATAACGCAAATCAATTAAATTTGGTTACATTATTATTAAATATTTTTTTTACAACCATCTCGGATGTCTAGAAATAGCGATTGGCGGCACTGGTATAGGTCGACAATACTTTAATACTATTTCGTGAGAACCTTTTGATACACTCGATAATTTATTAATTGTAAAATCATAAGCATACCCAATTAAAAAGCCATTTTTAATGTTGTAACCAAGCATTAAAGATATTGCATCAGCATTTCTGAATGATAAGCCAGCATATCCCATTTGTCTATACATAAACCTAGCATTTACATCGATTGAAGTTTGTGAGAGAATACTCCTAACTAACATTTGAACATCAACTGCATTTTGACCTAAAGTTTTTTTATAACCTCCCATTAAATAATAATGTCTATTTACCCCAAAAGCTTGAGATGTCTGACTCAACTTATTATTCAATCTAGTAGCGTTCAAATGTGTTGAAGAAAGACCTGCATAAAACCCTAAATTACTTTTGTAATAAATACCAAAATTTAAATCTAAACCATTACCTGAAAAACCCGAAGGCAATGAATTATCTAAAGTTGATGTTGGTGGAACCCAAGTAGGATTCATTCCTAAGTTCATTAATCCTAAACCTAAACCAACACCTAATTTATTTCCATTTGAATTAATCAATGGATATGAATAATTCAACAATGCTGTATTCTGTCTATTAAATCCAATAGCATCATGAAAAAATGAAACACCTAATCCTCCAGGCATAAATCTACTCATATTAGCTTCAACATTTAAAACTGCCGAATTTGGCGCTCCATCTACTCTATCCCACTGATTCCTATACACACTTGTAGCACAAACACCATCCACTTCAATCCCAGTTGCACCAGGATTTAAACTCATTTTATCATAAATAAAGTGAGTAAGTAATTTATCTTGCTGAGCAAACGTTAATGACAACGCAAGCATAACAAAAGTAGATAACAATAGTACTTTTTTATTCATTCTTTTTATTCGTTTTTATGAATTATAGCGTGTGTGAACTGGTTTAAAATCCACACAATTGGCGACTAAAATAGTTAATTTTATTTACATTTAGTCACTTTATCACTAAAAAAAGGAAAAAAAATTATAATCTATTTAAATATAGATCTCCACGATATTATGAAAATCACCATTTTTAGTTAAAAATAAAACAAGTGATTTAAAAATTAACAATTGATAAACAATATATTAAATGGATTTAGTTAGCCCAATTTTTGATATGTTTTCCACCATAAATTTGGAATTTCATTTTTCATCGCCATCTCATAATCACTGTAATCACATGGAATCATATGATGTCTTTCATATTTAACTTGATCTTGAGGAGGGTATGGCACTTCCATCCACCATCTATCTGACTTGTTACTTTTATAAAAAACAATCTCGTCTTTAAAATCGTCTAGATTTACAGAGAATTTCACATAATCTTTTTTACTGCCAATTGGAAAATCTCCTTTACGCATAGAAACACCATCAATAAAATACCAGAAAATTTGAGCTAATAAATGATGTGATGTTTTTTCAAGACCTACTGGATAAAAATTAAAAATCCCAAATGAAGTTAACTTATCACTAATCCCAGCATATTTTGCGATCTGACAAATTTGTTCAGACGAAAAGCCATTAGGTGAATCATAATATTCTCCTCTGAAATCATGACTTTTTAATGACATCAAATCTAATGAAAGCAAATCCGCATTTCTTAGATGTGGCTCAGCAATTTTAAAATCAGCATTAAACTCTCCTAATCGGCAAATGTCAAAATATAATTTATCAAACAAAATCAATTCTTCTGCACTTACAAAAGGAGCTTGGCATCCGATATTAGCATGATTAAATAAATAACAAGGTCTTTCAAGCATTACATGACTCAAATAACCATCATTATTTAAATCTCCTTCAGGATTACCTAAATCTAACTTACTATCAATAGAACAAATATTTACCATTTGCTCTAATTTACCATAACCTTTATATAATGCAAATGTCAAATCTTGAGTTCCTCCAACAACTAATGGAATGACTCCTACTTTCACTAATTCAGCTACAACTTGTTCTACAGCAAAATAAGTATCTTCAATTGAACCACCAGGAAGAATCGTACCTAAATCATACAAAGGAAAATTCCATTGCTCACCTGCAAATAAATCATAGAAGTAACTTCTAAATAAATCGTTGTCTTTTCCTAGAAAAAATGCATTTCCATTTCTATATTCAGGAACGTAGATCAATGCAATACCACCTTTTTCAAGTTCAGGGAAATATCCTTCTGTATGTGTATTTATTTTAGCTCCTATTGTTCCTTCTTTCTCTGTAAAAGAAACATCAACTGATTGAAAATATATAGAAATGTCTTTCATGGGTATAATTTACACTCAAAATTATGAGGAAATCAATTAGCTTTTGTAACCCTCTTGAAAAACAATGAAGATTTGAAAGTTGAAAACTAAAATTATAGCAACATTAACATCACATAGTTTATAGTTGAAAATTAATATTTAATAGCTATTATAGCTAACTGAGATGACTGATTAGTTTCTTAGATACAAAAAAAAGCTACCTATTCAGACAGCTTCAATTTATTATTTCTTTTTCGGAGCAGCTTTCTTTGCTGCTGGCTTTTTCGCCGGTGCTTTCTTTGCTGCCGGCTTTTTTACTTCTGCAACAACTTTTTTAGCTCCAAATTTCTTTTTACCTGCTGGTTGATTTTCTGAAATGTGAATGCACTCTTCATATGTTAATGCTTCTACATTCGAATCTTTGGGTAATTTATAATTTTCTTTTCCAATTTTTAAATATGGTCCCCAACGACCATTTAATAACTGCATATCAACATCTTCTACGAATGTTTTAATGATTTTATTCGCATCTGACTCTCTTTTTTCTTTTATCAATTCAATCGCTCTATCCAAATCTATTGACATCGGACTTTCTTCTTTAGGAATTGAAACAAACGCTTTTCCATGTTGAATATATGGACCAAAACGACCAACGTTTGCTTTGATTACTAATTCTTCATATTCTCCAAGAGTTCTTGGTAATTTAAACAATTCCAAAGCATCTTCAAGTGTTATTGTATTGATAGATTGATTTTTCTGTAATGATGCAAATTGCGGCTTCTCACCATCAGTTTTTTCATCTCCAACTTGAACCATTGGACCAAATCTACCTATTCTAACTATGATTTTCTTTCCAGAAACTGGATGAATTCCTAATTCACGCTCTCCTGTAGCTCTATCTGAATGTTCTAAAGTATCTTCAACACTTTTGTGAAATGGAGAATAAAAATCATGAATCATTTTAGTCCATTCTCTCAATCCGTTAGCAATCTCATCAAATTCAGCCTCCACTTTTGCTGTAAAATGATAATCTAAAATACGATCAAAATGTTCGATTAAGAAATCTGTTACAACAATACCAATATCTGTAGGAGAAAGTTTATTTTTCTCTTTTCCTGTTATTTCTGTTTTCTCGACTTCAGTTATTGAATCACTTTTTAATTCAACCACTTTAAATTTACGCTCTTCACCATCTCTTTCTTTTTTCTCAACGTAACCACGTTTTTGAATTGTTGAAATTGTTGGAGCATAAGTTGACGGGCGACCAATCCCTAATTCTTCTAATTTCTTAACCAATGAAGCTTCGACATATCTAGGAGCAGCTCTCGAAAAACGTTGCGTTGCTCTTAATACATCCTTCGCTAATTGATCACCTACATGAACAACTGGCAACAATGAAGAATCTTCATTTTCATTTTCCTCGTCTTCATCTTCGATGTTTGACTCAAGGTAAACTCTTAAGAATCCATCAAATTTAATAACCTCACCTTTAGCTTGGAAAGTTTCCTCTAAAGTTGGAGCTCCAATTTTCACAACTGTTCTTTCCAATTGAGCATGACTCATTTGAGAAGCAATTGATCTTTTCCAAATCAATTCATATAAACGAATCTCTTCTGGTTCACCATCAA
>CALPRR020000083.1 GCA_943326025.2 Candidatus Kuenenia stuttgartensis
CATCTAAAAATGCAAGTACAAAATGATTTGGTAGATTAACACCGTAAATCGGAATGTTTAAATTTTGTGCTATAATACTATAGATTATACTCAAACTTAAAGGATTTCCCTTTTTCGTTTCTAAAACAGTATTGATGTACGAATTGAGTGGCGAATGAAAATGTTTTGCGTCTCCATGAAAATGATGCAAATCAAAAATAACTTTATTAAAAATATAAACCTTTTCTAAAGCTGTTTGTTTATTATTGATTTCTAACCAAATATCTTTTTGAATGCGCTCAATTTCAGCATACACTTTCTCATCATGCAAACCAGGATATTGATATTTCGCAATAAGAATCGCTCCTTTTAGTAAATCCTTTTGTGAAGAATTTTTCCACTTCAATAATTCATTTTTTGAATCTTCAAATTGGATTTCATGGATTAGATTTTCGATTCTATTTTGAAAAAGCATTCCGAAATCTTTTACTTCCCATGAATTTTCAAGATATGGAATTGCATCTGGCCCGTATTTCAATAAGCGATCACGAACATGTAAGAAAATGTTCTCATCTGGATCATCGATCAGATTTATTAATGCAATTATTGATTCTACGTCTGCCATAAAACAAATGTATGAAGGTAAAAGCCTCGTTTAGAATATAATTTACAAACTTTTTCAATATGAATTGTTAATTAAGGATATGATTTTTCATAAACATACTAATCGTATCAAAAATAATTACTTGAATTCGGCTTGTTTTTACTCATTGGAAATTCTATAAAACTCTGTAAAGTCAATGATTATCAATAGTGAAAACAAAAAAGTTTTCCTAACTTTGCATCATGATTAATTTAGAGCAGTTAGGCGTTCATTTGCCACAAGGATATTTATTTCAAGGTATTAATGTACAGATCAATAAAGGAGATAAAATAGGTTTAGCAGGTAAAAATGGTGCTGGAAAATCGACTTTATTGAAATTGATTTCAGGAAAAGATAATCCGACTGAAGGAAAAGTTCACAAACCAAAAGATGTTGTCATTGGATATTTAACACAAGATATAAAAATCGACACTGATCTTTCGGTATTTGAATTTCTAAATCAATCCAATGAAACACTTACGACTTTAAAACATAGAATTGAAGAGATCAATCATGCTTTAACTGTTCGTACAGATTATGAATCTGAAGATTATTTAGGACTTCTAGATGAATTAAGCGATTTAAATCACGAATTCAATTTACATGAAGGATTTATGTGGGAAGAAAAAATATCTTCTGCATTAAGAGGTCTAGGTTTTTCTGATTATGATTTTACTCAAACTTTAAATTCATTTTCTGGTGGTTGGAAAATGCGAGCTGAATTAGCCCGTATTTTAGTTAATCAGCCAGATGTAATATTATTAGATGAGCCGACCAATCATTTGGACATTATTTCGATTAGTTGGTTAGAAAATTACCTTCAACGTTTCGAAGGAGCTGTAATCGTTATTTCTCACGATAGATTATTTTTAGATAATGTTACAAAAAGAACACTAGAGATTTCTCAAGGAAGACTTTTAGATTTTCCTTATGCTTACTCTAAATACAAACTTGTAAGAGAGGAAGAACTTGAACGTTTGGGTGATGCTAAAAAGCAACAAGATAAAGATATCAAGCAAACAAAAGAGTTGATTGATAAATTTAGAGCAAAGAAAAATAAAGCAGCTTTTGCCCAATCATTAATTAAAAAATTAGAAAAAACAGAACGAATCGAAGTTGAAAACGATTCAGTTTCTGGAATGAAAATAGCTTTCCCATTAAGTGTTCAACCAGGAAAATGGGTTTTAGAAATGCACGATATGGGTAAATCGTATGGTGATCGTGTTTTATTTAGAGATATTAACCTAACTGTTGGACGTGGTGAAAAAATTGCGTTGTTAGGTGCAAATGGTGTTGGTAAATCGACATTATTAAAACGTATCATGAGTAAAGTTGAAGGTGATGGTATTGTCAACTATGGTCACAATGTTCAGATTACTTACTTCGCGCAAGATCAAGCAGAAGGACTAGATGTCAATAAAACAATTTATGAAACGGTTGATGATGTTGCAATTGGCGACATTAGAAAAGATTTAAGAAGTATTCTAGGTGCATTCTTATTCACAGGTGAAGATGTAGATAAAAAAGTTGGCGTATTATCTGGTGGTGAGAGAGCTCGATTAGCCTTATGCTTATTATTATTAAGTCCTTCAAATTTCTTGATTTTCGATGAGCCTACAAATCACTTGGACATTAAGAGTAAAGAAGTTTTAAAAAATGCACTTTTAAATTACGAAGGCACTTTTATTGTTGTTTCTCACGATAGAGAATTCTTAGAAGGCTTAACTAATCGTATCTGGGATATTGAAGATAAAACGTTGAAAATTCACCATTTTGATGTGCAAGAATTCTTACGTCGAAAAATGGAAATGCCTGAAGACGGAAAATTAACTTCAGTTTCAACTAAGCAAAAAGAAGAAGTCGTGGTTGCTCCTACTCCTGTGGCTGAACCAAAACCTGCATTATCTTTCGAAGAACAAAAAGAATTAAAACGTAAGAAAAATCAATTCAATACACAAGTCAAAAAAGCAGAAGAAAACATTTCTATCTATGAGAAAAAAATAAAGGAAATGGATGAAATCATTGCAAACTTAGACTATTCTGATGAAGTAAAATCGAATGCTATTTTAGCTGAATACGATGTCATCAAAAAGAAATTAGATGAAGAAATGTTGAATTGGGAAAATGCAACAGAAGAATTAATGATGTTAGAATAAACTATAACGTCTTTCTTGAACGATTTCCCTTTCTAGCTTTTTTAGAAGCTGATCGTTTTTTAGACTTCTTTTGTTTTTTCTCTCGCTTTTTAACAGCTTTCTTTTGATTTTTCGCATTTCTTTTTACTGATTTACGAACTTCAGGACTTTGATTTGCCCAATAAGCCTTTATTCTTTTCTTATTTTCTCTTCGAGCTTTACGGGCATTACTCTTTTTTAATTTTTCTCGTTGAGCTACTGCTTCTTCAACTGTATCTGGTGTCTTACGAGCAACAATCATGGCGCATTCTGTAAAAGTAAAAGCAATAAACAATAATAGAATATTGAATATCGTTTTAAACTTTATATTTTTGAATCGAATTTCGAACATGATTAATTTCTGTACGCAATTTAAACAATAATGTTATTTTACATGAGAAAATTTTTAATGATTACCGTTTTAATAATTGGTTCTTTTGGTTGCAAGAAGAAAGCAAATCAGAATCCAGTTCCAAACGTTTCATTTGATATTACTATAAATGTAAATCTACCTAGCTATTCCGCACTTACTGGAGTTGGTGGTTGGGTTTATGTTTACAATGTTGGTGCTAAAGGAATTATAGTATACAGAAGAGCTACTCAAGAATTTGTTGCATTTGATAGACAATCTCCTAAAGATATAAACGGTACATGTGCAAAACCACTTACACCTGAAACATCTAATTTCCTTACACTTAAAGATTCCTGTTCAGGAGCAACTTTCTCTCTCTATGATGGTTCTGCTCAAAGTGGTTCTGAATACGGATTAAGACAATATGCTTTGACATGGGACGGATCTTCCAATTTAAGAATCTATAATTAGAGAATATTCTCTCATTTGTTGTTAAAACCAAAACAACTTTTTACTTTTACACTTCAAAATAATTGACATGAACGAAATTACAGTAAATATCATTGACCGAGAAGGAGTAACGCACGAGTTAATTGCACCGACTGACATGAACATGAATATCATGGAAGTTTGTAAATCATATGATTTACCTGTAAAAGGAGAGTGTGGCGGAATGGCAATGTGTGCAACTTGTCAATGTTATTTAGAATCTGATACAGATCTTACTGAACAAGGTGATGCAGAATTAGACATGTTAGACCAAGCATTTTTTGTTAAACCGAATAGTCGTTTAGGTTGTCAAATACATATTACAGAAGAAATAAATGGAATAGTTTTAAGGCTAGCTCCTGAAGAATAAAAAAATAATATAGAAAAAAATACGCTACTTCAATTTTGAAACAGCGTATTTTTTTTTGTTAAAATATTTTCATCTAAAAAGCATACGTCAAGCCTAAATTGAAATTAATTAAATTATAAAGTCTTTGCTTATTTATTAATTTAGAAACATCTTGTTGACTTAAGTAAAAATGATTAATTGAATTTGAAGTCATATTTAGTACTGATGAATTTAGATTTAAAGTATATCTGAATCCATAATTCAACAATAAACTTTTAGATAATGCTGTTTTCATATTTAAAGCATACATAATTGTGAAGGTCTTTGTTGAAATTTGATTATTAAAATCAAAATACTTTTTATTAAAGTCATCTATCAACACATACGAATTATCCAACGAGCTTTGATATGTTACTAATGAAGCATAATCATTATTAACTAATTTAGAACGATTAAATCCTATACCAAATTGATGACTCAATCCCAAAGGCAATAATGAATTTTTTACTGAAAATTCAATTTTAGGCATTACTGAAAATGTTTGAATATCTAAATTCTCATGGATCACATTTAAATTTAAATTTTGACCTGAAATTGAATCTTCATAATAGATTGATTTCTCTGAGTATACATTACTAAAATCAATTCCTCCTTCTAAACAAAAAGCAAAATTCCTTTTTAAAATAACACCCAAACATGCCCGAAAACCAAAATTGAATTTATCTCCTTTTTGATTTAAATTTTCATCACATTTTGAATAAACATCACTACTTGATCTAAAATTATACAAAATTGGTGCATTCATTAATGCATCCAAAGAAATATAAAACTTAGAATTATAATATCCTTTATTCGATTGACTATATCCTTTCAAAACAATTAAAAAACAAACAATTAAAACTACTTTACTTTTCATTTTTATCTGTATTAAATTGTTTTTTTCGTTTTTAAATCATTGAAAATATGGAACATATGTGCTCCCAAATGCAATTTTTTGGGTGTGTCTTTAAAATAATAACTTGAACCAACGTCTATACTTCCCTTTTCAATATCCAAAATTATAACATTCATTTCTGTATCATGACCTGAAAAAACACCTAAAGGAACATAAACAGTTAAAACTGGATATATGAATAAAGATAAAAAAACCATACTTGGTGAAATTCTTGGAGAATATTGATGTTCAACCCAGGTAAATAAGACTTTTGAAGTTCCGTAATTAGTTTTAATTTCTTCTAACAATTCATGATCAACTGGGAAAATATTAAAATTATCCTCTCTTGAGACTTGTTGCATAAAACTAAAAAGTGCACTTCGTTCATTAAAAATTGAAGTTCCTTTCAGTTCCAAATTATCTCGATCAATTGTAAAAACTTTTATTTCTGAATCCGAAGCTGAGCTTTCAATCACCTGAGAATAAAGATGCTTCAATTTTTCTGATTTTAACAAATCAATCACACCATGCTTGTAGCTAAATACCATTGGTTCTACTACAATCAATTCATTTACACCAATCTGTAATTCAGTCTCTTTAATTTCTTTAAGAATTTTAGATTGTTGTTTGTATGACAAACTCTCAAATGCTTTTCGATCTTTTTCTGATTCTAAAAAATGTTCTTTTTCAATAGCGAATCTTTGGGAAAACAATGAATCATCTAATAAATCAGAAATACCATATAAATAGAATTTTGTCGAATCAAAATTAACTGAATTGTCGGTGTTCTTCTTACTTTTAATTTTATCGTATTTTGATTCTGTTTTTTTTAGAGCAGTCGAATCAGTAATATTTATAGGTAATTTACTTTTCGTTTCTAAAAATTCTTTCGAAGCTTCTTGAAAATTCTTTTTTGAATAATTTTCAATTTTAAAACTAATCGCAGAGGCAAGTTCCTTTAATAAATAGTTATAAATAGCATCTATTTGTTTATCATCGGGCAATGATTTTTTTAAGTCAAAAATTTCCCTCAAAGCCAAAGTAAACATTCCTTCTTTGTTTATTTTTTTTAGAAAAAAATGAACTGACGCTATTTCACCTTCTAAATCATCATTTCTATCTAATGTTTCATTGATATTTCCATTTTTCTTAAATTGAGCTAATCCCAACCAAATTTGCGCTTTCATTCGTTTTAAATAAATCGAATTTGGAAATTCTCTTTCTAATATAAATATTGAATAAATTGCATCTGCATAATTCGCATCTAAAACATCTGTTCTGACACTTTCAAAGCGACATAAATTTCGTATATATTCAAATTTTGACCGACCAAAAACAAAAACTTTATCTCCCCAATTGGAAAAGTTTTCTATTTCTGTTGAAAGTTCATCTTTTCGTTTTTTAATGTTTGGATGAGAACTTATGCTATCATAATAATCTTCTACAGCCTTAATTTCATATTTCTTCGTTGGAAATAAATTTTCAGGTATAAAAATATGGTTATTAGAAAAATAAGATTTTGGGAATTCAATTTCATCAAATGGAAGATAAGAATACATCAAAACATCAAATGATGGTAATAATTCTTCTTTGGAATAACCTGCTTCGTTATATATTTTCAAACCTAAACGATCTGCTTCAAATTCCTTTTCTTTGGAATAAACACTCAAACCACGAATACTTAAATCACGTTTGTTTTTTGTTCGGTATTCAAAACTTTCGATAACATGTTTTTCAGTATAATGTGAAATTTCATGAGCCAATACAAATGCTAATTGCGCTTCGTTTGTCAATTGAGATATTAAACCTGTTGTAACAAAAACAATTCCTTGATCTGTAGAAAAAGCATTCGATTCATTTGATTTTAATGTGTAAAATCGAAGATGAGATTTTAAATCACTCTTGTTTTCTAATAATCTATCAGCTATGGATTTAATATATAGTGATATTTCATCACCATAAACAACCATTCCAGAATGCAATAAATCATCAATACCGTAATGAATTCCTTGTAAAAAAACTTTCTCTTGTGCCTTAGATAAATTCCCTTTATTGGTTTTTAAGTCTTCTGCGATTTTTTGATAAGTAAGTGACGAAAAATCCGATGGAATTTTACCAACTGAGTTTAATGTTTTAAAATTATTAAAGTCTTGTTGAGATAAAACACCAAAAGAGATGAATAAAAGTAAAATACAGATTAGCTTTTTGAAAATCATAGGTTCAGTAAATTAGATTGCTACAATTACAAATCCGTAATCAAGCAAACAGGTATTGGATTCATTTTATGCTGATTAATCGCATTTAATCTTCTGTAAATTTTCAAAACTTCTTGTTGTCTATCTGAAATCAGTGATTCATCACCTTGAAAATCCATTGCCCATTCTAATTCAGGATAAGTTGCTCCGATGATATCTTCGTCACTTTTTCCATCATCCCACAAACCATCAGTTGGTCTTGCTGTTACAATTGATTCAACAACATTATTATGTCTTGCTAAATCCCAAACCTGTGTTTTAGTTAAATCCGCAATCGGACTTAAATCGACACCACCATCACCATATTTCGTAAAAAAACCTACTCCGAAATCTTCAATTTTATTTCCTGTCCCTACAACTAAACAACCATTTGATTGTCCGATCCCATACAAAGTCAACATTCTAAGTCTAGAACGGGTATTTGCCATTGCCAAAGTATTCTCAACTGTATCTTTAGGGAAAGTAGATTCTATAGATTCAAAAATATTGGTTAAATCTATATCCAAAGATTCTACATTGGGAAACTTATGTTTCAAATCATTTATATGCTCAATCGCACGATCGTATTCAGCTGAAGTTTGACGAATAGGCATTGTCATAATCAATGTTTTCTTCCCTGTTTTCGCACACAAAGTTGAAGTTAATGCTGAATCAACACCTCCTGATATTCCGACAATAAAACCTTTCGCTCCAGATTTTTCAATATAAGAATCGAGCCAATCAACAATATGTTTAGAAACTTTTTCGTTATTCAAAATTCTATAATTTAGAATAAAATAGATAATTTAAATAAAATCTGATTTTGTTTGAATGGTAAAGCTGAAAAACCAGTAGGGTTGAAATTATCTAAATTGAAAGAACTAAAATTTGTCATATTTTTTTCTTTATCTCCTGTAATTGATTTCCCTCTATTGACATCAACAAAACCATAATAGTAACCAATTTCAGCTACCAAACAAGTTGATCCAGAAAAATTCCATTCAGCTCCACCTGATAAACCTACTGATCCTTTGTATAATGACAAATCTCTTTTTGTAGGAATCATTCCGTCATTTTGAACATTTGTTTTTGTTGGATCTAAAAACAAATAACCATTATCATAGTTTTTAGAAGTCAAAAGGAAACTGTTTCTCAAACCAAATTTCCCAAAATATCTAAAATATCCAATGAATTTTGTTCTGAAAATCATCATTGTCGGAATAGTTAAATAAATAGGTTTCATTTTTCTTTCAGTCAAAGCATAAACTGTTCCTGTAGGATTATAAACTCCATCTCCATTTAAGTACTCTGCTTTTCTGTAAATTTCTGTATCATTATAAAAATAAAATAGTGAAGTAGAACCTGGCTTATATTTTATAGTTTCAAAATCAAATTCTAGACCAGTATTCAAACCAATTGTAGGCGTAAATGAGAAATTTAAATTCATCCCAACGGTTAAATCACTTCCTACGCCAGCATCTTTTGTCGTAATCATTTTTGTACCTGGTTTAATCATATTAATCCCAGCACCAAAAACTAAACCTGCTTGTACTTTTTTATCAGCTGCTTCTTGAGCTACTATTGATGTTAAGACTCCTATTGAGAATAATCCTACTAAAATATTTTTCATTTTTATCAACTTAAAGTTCACTTGTAATATACTAATTCAGTTCGTTTGATTAATTTTGAGTGCAATATTAATAATAATAATGACGGTAAAAAAGATTTACATATTCGGAATTGTTTCGCTTTTCCTTTTTTCATGCAAAAACAACAAACTTGATATTGATTCATCAAATGTGAAAGTGTCGATCAACTATGAAAATTTCGATTCATTAATCAAAAAATCTGATTCAAAAAATCTGATTCAAAATCATCATCGTCTTCAAAAAGAAATGACTGAAATTTATGAATATCAAATCGGTTATTGCTTGGGAATTGGAAGAGTTTCAGACACAGCTTTTGTAAATAGCATTCAACAATTTAAAAATGATCCTTTCATAAAACGTGTTGAAAATCGAATTGATGAGAAATTTATAAATATATCTCTTCATAAAGAAAATATTACGCAGGGATTTAAAAACTTAAAATTTCACTTTCCTAATGGAAAAATTCCTACTTCGATTGCTTTTTTAAATTCACTTTTCAGATCAAATGCTTGGAGTACTTCCAAAGAAATTGGAATTGGACTAGAGCGTTATTTAGGTACTAATACGGATGTAATCAAAGAATTACCTGCAGAATCTTTTTTTGAATGGGTAAAAGAAGGAATGAATGTTGAATATATAGAACGAGATGCTTTATGTTCTTGGATAATGACGCATTATGTACCCGAAAACGAAACGAATTTAGCAGAAGGAATCATTCGTTGGGGAAAAATCATATATCTAACCGAAGCAGCATTTCCAAACGTTGAAAAAAAC
>CALPRR020000084.1 GCA_943326025.2 Candidatus Kuenenia stuttgartensis
ACCAGCTGCTTCCAATGCTTTTGCATCTTCAATCAAACGATTTGCTTCTTCTTCTTCTTTCGCTCTAACAACGTAAGTTCCGAATTTATAAATAGATTGAGGAGTTAAACCTAAATGCCCCATAACTGGAATACCAGCTGTTAAAATACGTTTTATAGATTCTATAATCTCTATACCACCCTCCATTTTTACAGAATGACCACCAGATTCTTTCATAATACGAATAGCACTTGACAATGCCTCTTTCGAATTTCCTTGATAAGAACCAAACGGCATATCCACAACAACCAACGCTCTATTTACAGCTCTAACCACTGAAGAAGCGTGATAAATCATTTGATCTAATGTGATAGGTAGAGTAGTTTCATGTCCCGCCATTACATTTGAAGCTGAATCCCCCACCAAAATAACATCTATTCCTGCAGTATCAATGATTCGAGCCATAGAAAAATCGTAACCTGTTAACATCGTAATTTTACGACCAGTATTTTTCATTTCTTGTAACGTATGCGTTGTTACTTTTTTTATTTCAGAATGTACTGACATTTTATTTTTTCGTTTAGTCCTTGCAAAACTAGTAAATCTCTTTGTATTCTAGCTTTGCTTTAAAAGTTACTTATAAATATTCAACTTTGTTACCTATATGGAAAATGGCATCACCTTTATTCACAACTGGAGATTCATTGATACAAAAAACATAACCTTCCATCGGAGATTTAATTCTTTTCTCAATTTTACCAAATGGATCAGTTACAATACCTAAAATTGTCCCTAATTCAACTTTATCACCATTTTTTACGGTCGTTTGAAACATGCCCGAATTTGGAGCTCTCAACCATTTATGTTCCTTTATGTATATTGGATGATGTTGATTACCAACTTCTTTAAATGAACGCATGTTCAAATGATTCAAAAAGCGTTTAATTCCATCAACACCTTCTTTTACAATTCCTTCTTCAATACTATTCGTTTTACCTCCTTCAAATAAAAGAATCTTTTTACCTCTTTTATTCATCGATTCACGAATAGATTTAGCGATATAAGCTGAATGTATAATAAATGGTGGATTAAAAATCCTAGCCAACTCCATACTCTCACTATCTTTAAATACACAACGAATTTGCGCCATATTATTTCGCTGTGCAGAACCTGTATGAAAATCAATTACATAATCAACTTTTGGAGCTATTTCCTTCATGAAATGGTAAGCAAATTGACTTGCTAAAGATCCGTTTTTTGCTCCTGGAAAACTACGATTCAAATCCCGACCATCAGGAAGTACACGCATAACATTCAAAAATCCAAAAATATTGAAAACAGGTATACAGATAATAATACCTTCAGTTGGTTTATTGTATCCTTTTCGAATAACTCGACGGATAATTTCCATTCCGTTTATTTCATCACCATGCATTCCTGCCATTAATAAAACAACAGGTCCATCCACTTTTCCACGCTCTACAATTACAGGCACCTGTACAGGTGTGTGTGTGTGTAAATGTGCTACTTCTAAATTTAATTGAGCTCCCTTTCCTGGATGAATTTCCTCATTCAGAATTACAAACTTTTTATGTTTTAGATTCATTTTTTAACGTTTCGTTCAATATATTGAATGATTTTTCCAGCAATATCAGTGCCTGTTGTTTTTTCAATCCCTTCCAAACCTGGAGATGAATTTACCTCTAATACCAAGGGTCCTCTTTCAGATTGTAATAAGTCTACACCCGCTATACCTAAACCTACCGCTTCTGCAGCCCTAATTGCAGTTTCTTTTTCTTCGTCAGTTAATTCAATTATCCTTGAACTACCTCCTCTATGTAAATTTGAACGGAATTCTCCTGGTTTACCCTGACGTTTCATTGCTCCTACAACTTCTCCATCAACAACAAATGCCCTAACATCTGCTCCTTTTGCCTCTTTAATAAACTCTTGAACAATCACCCTTGCTTTCAGACCATTAAATGCTTCTAAAACAGATTGAGCAGCATTTTGATTTTCAGCCAAAACAACACCCAAACCTTGAGTTCCTTCCAATAATTTCAAAACAACCGGAGCTCCACCTGCTGATTCAACAACATGCTCAACATTTCTAGAGTAATTAGTAAAAACTGTTTTTGGCAATCCTAATCCTTCACGAGAAAGAACTTGTAAACATCTTAATTTATCTCTAGAATGGATGATTCCCCTAGAACCCACAGCTGAGAAAACTTCCATCATTTCAAACTGACGAACAACAGCTGTTCCATAAAAAGTTACTGAAGCTCCAATCCTAGGAATAACTGCATCATATCCTTCTAAATAATGATCACCATAATACAATGATGGTCCAGTTTGCTCAATTTCGATGTTACATTTCAAATGATCAATTACATTCGCTTCATGTCCTCTACTACGAGCAGCTTCTACTAATCGTTGTGTAGAATACAAATTTTGATTACGTGATAATATGGCAATTTTCATCTATTCTCTTTCTATTTATTGTAATGCGATAACGCTTCTTATTTGTTATTTTGCGAATGTATATAGATACCCTTTATTTCGCTACTTTCTTTTTGTTTTTATAGGACATATTAACCAATGATGAATCTACTAAAAATTCTTTGTTCAATAATTTTCGACCGATTAAAATTGGATTTTTCATTTCATGACGTTTAGATAAAGAGAATTCTGTTTCATATTCTTTTCCAAAAACCACAATTTTACCTTGAATAAAAAACCGATCTTGAACTTTTCCTATCGACGATTTTACTCTTTTCAATCTATATAAAGGAAAATAATATCTTTCACCTGTATATAAGGGGTGATTATCTTCCAAAAAGATCACTTCTAATACTTTTTGACCTTCTTTCTCAATTTCCTGATAATAATGACAATCAATTGAACATGAATATGCACCTGAATCAACTTTCACATGAATATTCTCTAGTCCAAAATCAGGTAAGTCTACTTTATCTTTTCTTCCAATTATTATTTTCTCCATCTACTAAGACAAAATCTTCATTAAACATACTAAAATGAAATATGAATTTAAAATAAAAATTTCAATTAATACATCTAAAACACTAATAAACCTTAAATTTACAGCGAAAGTAAAATAATTTCACTTTTTTTATTGTTTTTTTATTGAAACTGAGAAATTATTCGTAATATTGCACCCCGAATTACGCGGAAATATAGAAATTAAGAGTCATGGATATTTTAAAACAAATTGAGAACGAATTAGTTGAAGTAAAAAACTTCCCTTTTTTCAAAAGTGGTTATACTGTAACTGTTTCATATAAAATTAAAGAAGGTAACAAAGAGCGTATTCAGCAATACCAAGGTGTTGTGATTCAACGTCGTGGTTCAGGTGTTACTGAAACTTTCACAGTTCGTAAAATGTCAGGAAACATTGGTGTTGAGCGTATCTTCCCAATTGCTTCTCCTTTCATTGAGGACATCGTAATTAACAAAAGAGGATTTGTTCGTCGTGCTCGTATATTCTACTTCCGTGAGAGAACTGGTAAATCTGCTCGTATTAGAGAAAAAAGAAGTGCTGCTTCTTTGGCTGCTCAAGCTGCTAAAAAATAGTACACAACTATACAAATTTAAAGCTTCTCAAATTGAGGAGCTTTTTTAGTTTACATCAGAATCTAGTCTACGAGCAATAATAATTATGGCCAAACAAAAACGTAAAGCTAAAAAATCAAAGAAGAAAACTTCTGGAGGAAAAATTGCAATTTGGCTATTCATTATTTTTGTATTCTTGGGGATTGTGTGGTATTTTTTTCCATCTTCAACAACAAAAAAAATAAATAAAAATACTTTTGTTAATCAAATTCCGAAAGGATTCGAATCATTTGGTATTGACATTTCACATCATCAGGGTAAAATTGATTGGAAAGTATTACTCGACGATGAAAAATTCGACACAATCATTCAATTCGTCTACTGTAAGGCAACAGAAGGTAATTCTCACCTTGATACCAAATGGGAAGAAAACAGAAAAATATTAAATAATAAAGGAATCCCAAATGGAGCCTATCATTTCTTTACACCTAAAGACACACCTTTGCCTCAAGCAGAACATTTTTTAAATCATTGGAAAAAAAGAGAAGTTGATCTTCCACCTGTTCTAGATGTTGAAACGGAAGGTATTTCTGATGAAGACCTTCGAAATAAGATGGAAGTTTGGTTAAAAGAAGTAGAGAAAAAATCAGGAATGCGTCCAATTATATATACATCTTATCATTTTTTTGACACAAAATTTAAAGACTATTTTAAAGAGTATAAATTTTGGATTGCTGCATATTCCAGAAAACCAGAATGCATCGATGATAATCGAATTTTACATTGGCAATATTCTGAAAGCGGAAGCTTACCAGGGATAGATGAGTTGGTCGATTTTAATGTTTCAAAAATAGCTTTTAAATAATGAAATTCACTAACTTTGTGGGAAATAAACTATCATTGTTACACTTTTGAAAATTTCAGAAATAGGAATTGACGAGTCATTGTCAGATAATCAAAGAATTAAGATTAGACTATTAAATGTATTTACATTAATAGCATCCCTTGTTTTTTTCATTTCAGGAATTACGAATCTATATGTTAATGATACTTTCTCAGGAATATTATTAATTTTCTTTTGCATATTCACTCTTTTTACAATCCTCTTTAATTATATTAATCAATATAAAATTGCTATTTCCTACCTGTACTCAATTATTTCTTTTGGGATATTTTATTTTGACTCGTATGCAGGAATTGATTCTGGATCTTATCTATATTATTTCCCATTATTTCTTGGAATAGCTAATTTATTTGATTTTAGAACCAAAAAAGATCGTCAAATTGTCTTTTTACAAACGTTCATTATTATTTTACTTGCTTGTATCAATGTTTTTACGGATTATAAATTGTTCGAGAATCAAGCTTTAAAAGAAGAACAAGTTGAAATCATGTTTAAATCAAACTTGATTTTATCTCTATTAGCAGTAACCTATTTTATCTTTTATATTATAAAATCTAATTTAAGAAAACTTGAATTACTTGAAGAATTAATTATAGAAGAGAGTAAGTTAAATCAACTAGAACGAGAAAAAACCAAAGAAAAAGAAATTCTTCTAGCAGAAATCCAACATCGATTAAAAAATAATCTTAGCATCATTAGCTCTTTAATTAAATTAAAAAGTGAAAATTCAACTACTGAAGATTTCAATTTCATCCAACAAGAAATATGGCATGCAATTCACACGATTGCTTTGGCTCATCATCATCAATCTTACAAAATCAACGGATTCTTCATCCCTATTAAAAGGTACTTAACTGAAATAATCGAAAGTTATAATCTCAATAAAAATGGAACATATATATATCCAAATATTTCTATTGATTGCCAACTCATAAATGAAATCCACATCAAACAAGCTGTTCCGTTTGGATTATTTATTCATGAATGCATTGCTAACTTCTTTTATATCACTTCTAAATTAAAACTAGAAGATACTCTTAAAATAACTGTAAGCATTGAAAAATCAATGCTTAACATTCGACTTGATTCAACATTGAAAAAAATATTTGAAAATGATTCAAAAAGAACAGATTTACAAGAAAGTTTCCTAGAACAATTAGACGGAAAAACAATTGACCATCAACAAAATAAAATCACTTATTCGTTTAAATTAGAATCGAATCAACCCGAAATAGAAAGCAGAAAAATCTTCTAATTCAAAATTTGAAAACTGCCATTTTGTAATTTGTAATATGCAATCTGTAATCTACAATCAAATTATATCTTCTCAATCAAGAAATCTGTACGTCTATTTTTAGCTCTGTTAACTTCGGATATATTTTCAACTTTTGGAACGGTTTCACCGAAACCTTTAGATTTTAAACGATTTCCATCAATTCCACAAGCAATTAAATACAATTTCACAGCATTTGCTCGACCTTCAGATAATAATAAGTTTTGTTGATCATCACCTTGGTCATCCGTATGTCCTTGAACCATTATTGTTACATTCGGATTTTCAATTAAGAAACGTGAAAATTGTTTCAAAATAAATTTCGAACGATCATTTAAATCATAAGAATTGGTTGCAAATAAGATATCGTTAATCGTATAAGCTGCTCCTACTTTAATTTCTTTTACTAATAAATCATTGTTTCTGATAGACACATCTTTCGGACGAACTACTTCTGCGACATCTTTTTTCACTTCCGCTTCTTTCGCTGGATTTTGCTTATTATCTTTCGAATTCGTTTTAGCAGTTTCATTTGCATTGCCTTTCGTTTCTTTTTGATCTTTATTTTCTTTTCCATCTTTTTTAGCTTCCGTTTTAGGATTTACAGAAGCTGTTTCTGTTGGTTTTGAAACTGCAGGTTTTGTTGGGATGGTTTTTTCTAACTCTTCTTTTGTAATTAATTTTGAATCAAAGGCATAACCTTCTTTTTTCACTGTAACCATAACATCTTGTTTAGTTGTATTTTTTACAACCGTAGCAAAATGTCCATCATTCCCATTCACTTTCACTTTAGTCACTTCACCTGTTCCAGCATAAGCCACTTCAATTTCAGCCCCTTTAATAGGCTCGCCATTTTCATCTTTTAAATCACCTTTCAAAATTGTAACACCTGTTGGTCTTGCTTCTTCGTATAAGTCAAATGAATAAATATTCCAGTTACCTCCTTGACGAGAAGAATAGTAAGCCAATGTTCCGTCAGTAGAGACAAAAATCCCTAATTCATCATCAATAGAGTTTATAGGATAACCAATATTTTTGGGTTTTGACCAGTTATTTGTATTCGCATCCCAACGACAATAGTAAATATCCAACCCTCCAACACCTTTTAATTTTTCTGCATCGTTGGACACGAAATACAAGGTTTCACTATCTTGGTGTAAGAATGGACTCTTATCTTTTCCATTGCTGTTGTATAAAAATGGTTTAACATTCCCCCATTTACCATCAGAACCTTTTGTTGCAATCATGATATCGTTATCTCTTGAAGACGGACGCATGACTGTATAATACAATGTGTTACCATCTGGAGACAAAGTTGGTTGACCTTCCCATCCATTCGCTGAATTAATTTTATCTCCTAAACTCTCAAGTTTAGTCCAAGTATAATCTTGCCATCCTGAACCAACTCTTTCATATTCTGTTCTGTACAAATCACAATTCAAATAATTTTGGCCACTTACCTGCGTTTGTTTACACGCACAAATAATCATTTCCTTATTATCGACAGACATTGTCGCAGCCCCATAACTTGTAAATGTTCCATCATTAAACGGAGCTTTCAATGGTTTTCCGTTGTCAAAATATTCTGCAACATTTGGTCGTTGAGAAAAAGTAAAATTTTCATGAACAACTACAGCCATTCCAGTTTGTTTCCTATCCACAGTATCTTTTCTCGTGAAAAACATAATCTCATTATCAGGTGAAATCATCGGGAAGTATTCATCATTTTTAGAGCTAACATTTTTCACCATTCTTGGCTCAAATGGAACTTGATTTGCTTTCAACTCAATTTCACTTTGTAAATCAGGAAGAATTTCATTGATGTCTGCTAACTTTTTATCGTAATCCAGTGGGTATCGATCATTATTACTACTCTTAAATTTTTTAAATTCCCCAAACCACTTTACAGCATCTGGCATATTTTTTTGAGTATAATTGATTACTCCCAAATAATAAAAACAATTTGCATGAAAATCTGCACAGTGATTTAATGTTTCTATAAACATTTCTTTCGCTTTCTGAAAACTCTTATCTCCTTGGGCTGGATTAGGATTTTTCTCATAATAATTAGAACCTCTTTCAAAAGCATACATTGCATATTCATAATATGCAGTTGCATTATCCGAATTTTCTTCGATTGCTTTATTAAAGTTTGAAATTGCTGTCATTGCATCAGGAGCATTTTTTCCAGCATCAATAATTTTCATGATTTTTTTAGATGGTGGTAAACAAGCTTCATCCTCTGTTTGTGCGTATGATAAAGATGATATTAAAAATGTGATTCCTAGAAATATGAAGTAAAGCTTAAACATAAACAATGAAATTTTTAATTTTCAATGGGTAAAAAAAACAAAAATCATACCCAATATACTATATCGGTAAAATGATCAAAAAGTTACAGTTTCCAAAGAATATTTTTTAGTTAAACTATACGAAATGAACTTTCATTGAATTTCTCAAAAAATCAACATATATTAATTACTGTACCTATTAATTTTATCTACCAAATATTAATGTAATTTTGTCAAAAAAACATTACATATGAAAAATGTATTTTCCTTATTAACTTTCCTTTTAGTTATTATTACAGGTATTAATGCTCAAAAAACAACTAACTCAAAAACAGAGGTCGATGAATCAATTACAGGTGGTTTAAATTTCAGATTAGTTGGTCCAGCTTTAACTTCAGGTCGAATAGCTGATTTAGCAGTTGACCCAATCAATCAAAACACTTGGTATATTGCATCTGCCTCTGGAGGCGTATGGAAAACAACAAATCATGGAACAAGTTTCAATTCAATTTTTGATAATTATGGTTCTTTCTCAACAGCTTGTGTAGAGTTAGCTCCGTCAAATCCGAATACTGTTTGGGTTGGAACTGGTGAAAACAATAATCAAAGAGCTGTTTCATATGGTGATGGTGTATATAAATCTTTAGATGGTGGAAAATCGTTCTCAAACATGGGATTAAAATTAAGCGAACACATTGGAAATATTATCATTCATCCAACTGACGAAAATACGGTTTGGGTAGCCGCTTATGGTCCGGTTTGGAGTAAAGGTGGTGAAAGAGGAGTTTACAAAACAACTGATGGAGGTAAAACATGGGAAAGAACGTTATTCATTTCAGATGAAACCGGTATTTCTGAAATAGCAATTGATCCTAAAAATCCGAATATTTTATATGCTGCTGCTCACCAAAGAAGGCGTCATGAATGGACATATATTGGTGGTGGACCTGAATCAGCATTATACAAATCAACTGATGGAGGTAAAACTTGGAGAGAAATTTCATCCGGTTTACCTAAAGGTGAAATGGGAAGAATTGGAATCTCAGTTTCTCCAGCTGATGAAAATTACGTCTATGCAATAATTGAAGGCAAAAACGATAAAGGAGGATTTTTCAAATCAACTAACAAAGGTGAATCTTGGTCAAAAATGTCTGGTTTTTCAACGAGTGGAAATTATTACCAAGAAATCATCTGCGATAATACGAATAAAGACAAAGTATTTATAATGGATACTTGGTTACATCACACAACAGATGGAGGGAAAACAATTGTCGGTACTGGTGAAGACAAAAAACACGTTGATAATCACTGTATTTGGGTGAATCCAAATGATCCAAATCATTGGTTAGTTGGTTGTGATGGTGGATTATACGAAACGTTTAACCACGCTAAAGATTGGAAATATTATGACAATCTACCAATCATTCAATTTTACAAAGTTGCAACGGATAACAAAGCTCCATTCTACAATATTTATGGAGGAACGCAAGACAACAATTCAATGGGTGGACCTTCAGCAACTATCAA
>CALPRR020000085.1 GCA_943326025.2 Candidatus Kuenenia stuttgartensis
AATTGAATTGATGTATTTCACCGCTTCGAAAATATTTGCTAATAAGATCGGTGCGTTAAAATCATCCCCCATTGCTTTGTAGAAACTTGCAACAATAGCTTGTACATCTTGAGAAGAAACCTCAGCAGTTGGTAATTTTTCTAATTTATCAATCGCTTCAGACAAACGAGAAAATCCTTTTTCTGCTGCGTTTAATGAATCTGAAGTGAAATCCAAAGTACTTCTGTAATGCGCTTGCATCATTGAAAAACGAATCACATTAGGCGCATACGGTTTATCAAAAACAGCTGTTGTTCCTTCTACTATTTCTTTCGGTAAAAAGTAATTCCCTAAGGATTTACTCATTTTTTGACCGTTCACATTCAACATGTTGGCATGCATCCAATATTTCGCTGGATTACAACCCAATGAACCACAATTTTGAGCAATCTCGTCTTCGTGATGCGGAAATTTTAAATCCAAACCACCTCCGTGAATGTCAAATTGTGAACCTAAATATTTTGTGCTCATAGCTGTACACTCGATGTGCCAACCTGGATTTCCGTTCCCCCATGGAGAACGCCAAATTTGCATATCATCTGGATTTGCTTTTTTCCATAAAGCGAAATCGGCAAAGAAACGTTTTTCATCTTGTGCATTCAAGGTTCTTGTTTCTTCAGCTAATTCATCAACTTTACGACCACTTAAAATACCGTATTCAAATTTTTCGCTATAAGCTCTCACATCAAAGTAAACTGAACCATTTACAACATACGCAAAACCATTTTCAATAATTTGTTCGATGATTTCGATTTGTTCTTGAATGTGTCCTGTTGCTGTTGGCTCAATATTAGGAGGCAACATATTGTAAATACGTTGTAATTCTTGGAAATTAACATTGTATTTGTAAACGATTTCTAACGATTGAACTTGTTCCAAACGAGCTACTTTTCCAATGCTATCTACATCATCTCCTGCACTGTTTGTAATGTGACCTGCATCCGTGATGTTACGTACGTATTTTACTTGATACCCTAATTTCAAAAGGTAACGGTAAATCATATCAAAATTGATAAACGTACGCATGTTTCCCATGTGGGGTTCACTGTATAACGTCGGTCCACAAACATACATTCCAACTCTATTTTCGTGTATCGGTTCAAATTTTTCTTTTTGACCTGTTAAACTGTTGTAAATGAAAAGTTCGTTTGTAATTGTGCTCATAACGTTATACTGTGATTTTTCACGAAATTAATGAAAAGATTGAAAGTAAAAGTGATTTGAAAGCTGATTATTTGCTTGTTTTATTCGGTAAACTTCTTAAAAAAGTAAAAATCCTTTTTCTAAACAAGACTAACAACAAGATATAAGGAAGTAACATTAAATATAATATCCCAAAATTTATGTTGCTCCCAAAAGATGATTCTTCTAAATCAGTTGCTTGCTCTGATAATAATTTACATTGCGAACATCCTTGTCCAAACACATCTAATACCAGAAGTGATAAACAAATTATTAAGAATATTCTTAGTGTATTTTTCATGTTTCAAAATTAATAATAATTCAATTGATTAAAAATGATTTTCGTCATTATTCTTCTATCAAAAATAAGATTCTTTAGCAGAATGTACCAATCAATGAGTGAAGGATTAGAACAAAAAGAAAAATTCAACTAACTTTGAGTTCAGTTTCTCAAAAAATCATAATGAAATACATATTTTTATACATATTAGCAGTTTCAACAATTATATCAAGTTGTGGAGGATCTAAATCAAAAAATACTACAATTACAAATATTGATAGCTTAATCGTTCTTTATCCTGACAGTATGCCTATTTTGATTAAACATGGTCAGAAAATGATGAAAGAATTTGATTTTTCTAAAGCAATCGCTGATGGTGCAAAAGCATTTCATATGGATAGTAATAATATTGAAGCAAGAATGTTATATGCGGATGTTTTAAATAATCGCCCAACTAGAACATTTACAGATATCATGGAAGCCCAAAGACATTTCAAAGTGATTATCAAAAATGAACCTAGTAATACAAAAGCACTTGTAGGATTAGCTACGACTTACAGTCAACAACAAGATTTTGAAAAGGCATTTCAATATATCAATAATGCTTTGAAAATAGATGCTAAATACAGAGATGCCTATGTTTTAAAAGGAACGATTTATTTACAAATTGGGAATAAAGAATTAGCAAAATCTTCATACGAAACAGCTGTCCAACAAGATCCAAAGTTTTATGAAGCTTATTTGATGTTAGGAACAATTTATGAATCTGAAAATAATCCAATTTGTTTAGAATATTATACAACAGCAACTAAAATTCAACCCAATAATCCAGATGTCCTTTATGCTTTAGCATATGCAGATGTGAAATACAATAAAGTGAATCAAGCGAAAAGATTGTATCGTAAAATGATTCAAATCGATTCGACATACCATGAAGCTTTATTTCAATTGGGATATATCAAACAATATGTTGAAATGGAAAGAGACAGTGCCATGTATTTTTACAAAAGTGCCATCAAATCAAACTTCCAATTCGTAGAAGCGTATCATAATTTAGGTTTATGTTACGAAGAAATGGGCGATAAAACCCATGCTTTAGAATCTTTCGGAAAAGCCTTAAAATTCAACCCAAACTTTGAGTTATCTAGAAAAGAAGCTAATAAATTAAAATAATGCGAATTCAACCAAAATACATTCAAATTCTTGGAGACGCTGTTATACCATTATTAGGTTTCTTTGTTTGGAATTGGAATATTTACTTTATCCTTCTTTTTTATCTGCTTGATCTATTAGTAAAAGAAGTTGTAATCCATTTTAAATCAAATCGAATTGTGAAATTTAAAGCTGAAATCGGATTAAAAAATACTTCTTCAAAAAATGAATTGAAATTTCGATTCTTAAGCAGTATACTTTTGATTTTTATCTTGTTTGTTATTTATTTTGCGTTAATCGTTAAAGACAATAAATTTAATTTACTGAAGGAATTAATTGATTTTTGGAATTATAAAGACATGGGATTTGCTCAAGGATATCTCCTAATTCCATTATTAATCGTAATGGGATTCGTGCAATATAAAAATGAATTTATTCTACCTAAATTGTATGAAAATCAGACATTAGATTTTATCTGGAAAAAACACATTAAAGCATTAATCGTCTTGTTAAGTTTTTCAAGTTTAACGTTTGGAATACTTCAATTTGTAAAAATCAATGATTTGATATTGGTGATTAGTGTTATTGGAATTTCAAGCGCTTATCAGTTTTTAGAAATTCGTAGTCAATTTCTCAAAAAATAAATTAAATCTCCCCCATCAACTCGAGCGTTTCTTTTGAAGCTGCTTGTTCTGCCATTTTTTTAGATGTCCCTTTACCTTGTCCGTAATTAACACTGTTGACCTTCGCTTGAACTAAATATTCCCAAGAACCTCCAAGGTTTTCTTCAGTTAATACTTCAAACTCAAGTTTCAATTGTTTTTTCTGGCTCCAAATAAATAACTTCGATTTGAAATCAATTTCTTCTTCCAATAATCGGTTTAAATCAACATACTTTCGAAAAACGTGGTGATTAATAGTCTTTTTTACGGCATGAAATCCGCCATCTAAATATATTGCACCCATAATAGCTTCAAAAGCATTTCCTTCCAATGTATTCAAATTGATGGAACGACCTTTTTGATAACGAATGATTTCCCTTAATTCCATATCTTCAGCTATAGAAGATAAGGTCTTTCTACTAACCAATTTGGATTTGATTTTTGTTAAGTATCCTTCATCCTCGTTTGGAAAACGGTTGTAAAGATATTCAGCAATTACTGCATCTAAAATTGCATCACCTAAAAATTCTAAACGTTCGTTAGAAGATTCTGAATTATTATTGCTTAAGGATTTGTGTGTTACTGCTTCAAAAAAATAATGTACTTTTCTTGGACGGTACCCAAACCGTTTTAGGATAAATCTAATAATTTGAAGTTCATCCTTTGATCTTTTACCTCTGAAAAATAAGAAGCGGGATAACAATTATTTTTGATATTTCTTAACAATAATACTCGTATTATGACCACCAAATCCAAATGTATTTGAAATAGCATAATTTACAACACGATTTTGCGCTTTATTAAACGTAAAGTTTAATTTATTATCTATCGCTGGATCGTCAGTAAAGTGATTAATTGTTGGAGGAATAATATCATGCTGAACAGCCATAACACATGCAATCGCTTCAATCGCTCCAGCAGCACCTAATAAATGTCCTGTCATTGATTTTGTTGAACTGATGTTCAAGTTGTAAGCATGATCACCAAATACATCTTTAATTGCTTTTACTTCAGCAATATCTCCTAATGGAGTTGATGTTCCGTGAACGTTTACATAATCAATTTTAGTAGCATCAATTTCAGCATCTTCTAGAGCAGCTAACATTGTATTACGAGCACCAATCCCATCTGGATGTGGAGCTGTCATATGGTAAGCATCTCCAGACATACCACCTCCTACAACTTCAGCGTAGATTGTCGCACCTCTTTTGATTGCGTGTTCATATTCTTCTAAAATAAGTGCGCCTGCACCTTCTCCTAAAACAAAACCATCACGATCTAAATCAAACGGACGAGATGCTGTTTCTGGAGAATCATTACGAGTAGATAATGCTTTTAATGCATTAAATCCTCCCATTCCCATTTGGTTAACAGCAGCTTCAGAACCACCAGTAACGATTGCATCAGATTTCCCTAGACGAATCATATTGAAAGCATCAATAATTGCATTCGTTGCTGAAGCACAAGCTGAAACAGTTACATAATTTGGACCTCTTAAACCGTATTTAATAGAGATATGACCTGCTGCTATATCAGCAATCATTTTAGGAATAAAGAATGGATTGAAACGTGGCGTTCCGTCTCCTGAGAAGAAATTTTCAGCTTCGTCTTGGAATGTTTTTAAACCTCCAATACCTGAACCCCAAATAACTCCAATTCTATCTAAATTTGGATTTGACTCCATAAGACCAGAGTTCGCCATAGCTTCTGTTGCAGAAACTAGGGCGTACTGTGAAAATTGGTCTAATTTTCTTGCTTCTTTACGATCGATAAAATCTTCAACATTGAAGTCTTTAACTTCGCAAGCAAAATGTGTTTTGAACAAAGATGCGTCGTATTGTTTAACTGGCGCAGCGCCACTTTTCCCTTGTTTTAAGGCTTCCCAATATTCAGTAAGCGTATTACCAATAGGTGTAAGTGCACCTAACCCAGTTACAACAACTCTTTTTAATTCCATAAAGGATAAACTTTGTTCAACAATAAGATTCTAAAAATTTATTAGTTTGAGTGCTCCTCGATGTAAGTGATAGCATCTCCAACTGTTTGGATTTTTTCTGCTTGATCATCAGGAATTGCGATGTTGAATTCTTTTTCAAATTCCATAATCAACTCAACTGTATCTAGAGAATCAGCACCTAGATCATTTGTGAAGCTTGCTTCGTGATTTACTTCGCTTTCTTCAACACCTAATTTATCTACAATGATAGATATTACTTTTGCTTTGATTTCAGACATTTCTAATTTTTTTAATAATTACTATTTGCAAAGAAAAAAACATTGTGTCAAAAAACAAAATTATTTACTCATATTATTCTACTCATTTACTATTCAATTCAACTATTATGCCTTCAAGAGCATATGTTTAAAGGGATTAATTCAATTTGAAAATATTGATTTTTTTATGTTAATTTTTTCAAGTTAAAGTCAAAATTGCTGTTTTTAAGGTTTTTTTAACTAAAAAGGTTATAACTTTTGGGTAATAAACAACTATACTTTCTAACTTTACAGCATGGAGAAAATAAAATTAGCGATTTTTGCTTCTGGATCTGGATCAAATGCCAAGAATATTATTCAGTATTTTAAAGCCCATTTTTCGATTGAAATAGATTGTGTTTTATCTAATAAATCTGATGCTCCGATCATTTATTGGTGCAACCAAAATAACGTTGAAACAATAGTCCTTGATAATCAAAAAGTGGAAGACGGAAATTTTTTAAATTCAATTTGCCAAGAAAGAGCTATCAATTTCATCATTTTAGCAGGTTACTTGAGAAAAATTCCTTCTGAATTAATTCATGCGTTTGAAAATAAAATGATTAATATCCACCCTTCATTACTTCCCAAATTTGGAGGAAAAGGAATGTATGGAAATAATGTGCATAAAGCTGTGAAAGCAGCCAATGAAAATCAAACAGGAATCACGATACATTTTGTAAACGAAAATTTTGATGAAGGAAGATATATCGCTCAATTTTATACTGAAGTGCTGATTACTGATTCAGTTGAAGATATTCAATTGAAGATACATTCATTGGAACAAAAATATTTTCCATCAGTAATCGAAAAAACTATTATTGCATAAAAATAATTCCAAATGTTCGAATTTTTAAACGTATTTAATTTTGGAGAGTTATTTAAGGCTTCTATGGTTCTTTTCTTAGTAATTGATATAGTTGGTTCAATTCCATTAATTATCGAATTAAGAGAATCTTCTGTTGACATTAGTGAATTGAGAGCCAGTCATGTTTCTTTAGTAATCATGATTGGGTTTTTCCTTTTAGGCGAAAGTATTTTGATGCTTTTCGGTGTGACAATTCAATCTTTTGCTGTTGCAGGCTCATTGATATTGTTTACATTGGCACTCGAAATGATTTTAGGTGTAAGATTGAAAAATTGCTTGTTGAAACGGGAATTGCTATCATGAAAAAAGTATTCGTTATCATATTACTAGCAATCGCTGTTAAATTATTTATGTCGAATATGAAATTAATGTTTGATTAATATTTTAGAATTAAAAAACATGAAAAATATAAGTACTGAGAAAGAATTACGATACGATAAAGCTTATTTAAGAATGGCAAAAACATGGGCCGACCTTTCTCATTGTTCAAGAAAACAAGTCGGTGCTATCATTGTGAAAGACGGAATGATTATTTCTGATGGTTATAACGGTGCTCCAGCTGGTTTTGATAATTGCTGCGAAAATGAAATAGGTGAAACGCATTGGTATGTCCTTCATGCTGAGGCAAATGCCATATTAAAAGTAGCAAAATCAACAAACAACTGCAAAGATGCAACCTTGTATTTAACTCTTTCTCCTTGTAAAGATTGTAGTAAGCTAATTCTTCAAGCAGGAATAAAAAAAGTTGTTTTTATAGATAAATATAAAGATACAGCCGGTATCGACTTTCTTGCAAGTGCTGGAATTGAAACAGTTCATTTAGAAAATATTACAGATGGAGAATAAAAAATTCAATTACTTAATTCCAATTTCACTTGCTTCATTTTTAGCAATTGGTTTATGGTTGGGTAATTTCATGTCAAAAAATGGATATTACGGATTTTCAAAAGGGGAAGAGAAAACGCAAAAATTACAAGATATAATTGATGTTTTAGATGCGAAATATGTTGATAATGTTAACGGAGAAGAATTGTTTGAAAAAGCAATTGGAGATATGTTACATCAATTGGATCCTCATAGTAACTATATTCCTGCAAAAGATTTAAAAGCAGTCAATGAGTCGATTGAAGGGAAATTCGGTGGAATTGGAGTTCGATTCTTTGTTATTCGTGATACAATTTGTGTAACAAATGTAATTCACTACTCACCATCTGAACGTGCTGGCTTAATGGCAGGTGATAAAATTGTTGAAATAGAAAATAACATCGTTGCGGGTAAAAAAATCAACAACGAAAAAATAATGTCGATGCTTAAAGGAGACCCTGGCACCATTGTAAATGTTAAGATTATTAGAAACAAACAAAAAATTTCTAAAAAAATTGAACGAGGAATCATTCCAATAGAATCAGTTATTTGCGCTAAAATAGTTTCGCCTTCGATTGGTTATATAAAAATAGAACAGTTTTCTATATCTACGTATGAAGAATTTCAGTATGCCATAATGAATTTGAAACGACAAGGCATGAAAAAACTAATAGTCGATTTGAGAAACAATGGCGGTGGAGTTTTACAAAGTGCAACAAAAATTGTGGATGAATTTCTTAAGGGAAATTTACCTATCGTTGAAACAAAAGGGATTCACCAAGGTCGTCAAATGTATCTTTCTTCAGATGGTGGTGTTTTGGAATCAACTCCTTTATGTATTTTAATCAATGAAAATTCCGCGTCTGCAAGTGAAATTTTAGCCGGAGCAATTCAAGATAATGATCGAGGAACAATTATCGGACGCCGTTCTTTTGGAAAAGGTTTAGTTCAAGAAGATATTCAATTAAGAGATGGTAGTGATTTACGATTAACAATAGCTCGTTATTTTACCCCAACAGGAAGGTGTATACAGAAACCATATACTGGTGATATTGAAGACTACTATTCAGATCAATATGATCGAATGAACAACGGTGAATTGTATAAACCTGATTCAAGTATTTTTGTAGATTCATTGAAATTCAAAACACCAAAAGGTAAAATCGTATACGGTGGAGGAGGTATTATGCCCGATCTTTTTGTGCCATATGATTCAACTGGAACAAGTTTGTATTACTCTGAATTAATGTATTCAGGATCATTTCAAGGTTTCGGTTTTGACTTTGTAGCAGATAAAAGAACAAAATGGAAAAATCCAGCTGAGTTCAATAAAGCATTCAGTGTTTCAGATCAACTAGTAGAAGACTTTACAAAGTACAGTGTTAAATACTTTAAAGTTCCTTTGAATAAAAGCGAATTTTATCATAGTAAGAAGCTTATTACAAAAGTATTGAAGCAAGAAATTGCAAGACAATTATGGATCGAAGAAGGTTATTTTGAGGTATCTTATCCATTCGATAAAGAAATTCAAAAAGCAATTTCTATTTTAAAGAAATAAAAATCAAATAGATGCAAGTAATTTCTGTAGTTGAAGACGAAAAAAGTATTGCCGAAATGATTCGTCTAAATTTAGAATTAGACGAATTTGAAGTAGCTGTATATGAAGACGGAAAGAAAGCATTAGATAATTTAAATTCTATAATCGATTCTGATTTAGTGATTTTGGATGTAATGCTTCCTTTTCATAGTGGTTTGGAAATTTGTCAAGAGATTAGAAAAATCTCAAAAGTTCCGATTTTATTTCTTTCAGCAAAAGGAACAACTCCTGATAAAATCGCTGGATTAAAATTAGGTGCAAACGATTATTTAGCAAAACCGTTTGACTTAGAAGAATTGCTTTTAAGAGTGCATATTTTAACTCACAAAGAGGATACTGAAGAAAGTTATCAAATCGGAAATAAAAAAATCATTTTCGCTACATTCGAGGTAATAGATTTAACAACTAATGAAATTCATTTACTTTCTAAAAAAGAAATTGAACTCTTAAAATTATTTACAGAGAAAGTCGGATTGGTTATTTCAAGAGATGAAATACTAGATAAAATTTGGGGTAAAGACCAATTTCCAACATCAAGAACAATCGATAATTTTATTTTGAACTTCAGAAAAAT
>CALPRR020000086.1 GCA_943326025.2 Candidatus Kuenenia stuttgartensis
GATTATTTCTGAAAAAATTAAATGGAATCGTTTGAATAACAAACAAGTTGAAACTTATTTTTGGAAAACGCATACCAAACAAATGATGGATTACATCGAAGTCATTGATGGAAAAGTATCAGCTTACAAAACATCTTGGGAGAAACGTAAAAAATTAAAAATTCCAGCGAGTTTTACAGCAGCATATCCATTTGCAACAACTCATGGATTAAACCGCTCTACATACTGGGGATTCCTAACAAAGAAATAAAGTTATTATCAAAAAAAATGCTGTCCTTTTGAGACAGCATTTTTAATATTTAAGAGAATATTACAATTTTCTTGCAACTTCTGTTTCTTCGAATGCTTCCATGATATCTCCGGCTTTAATATCGTTGAATTTGTCAACATTTAAACCACATTCATAACCATGTTTCACTTCTTTCACATCGTCTTTGAAACGTTTTAATGATCCAAGAGATCCTGTGTGAATAACAATTCCATCACGGATAATTCTAATTCTAGAACTACGTTTGAAAATACCTTCTGTTACGAAACATCCAGCAATTGTTCCAACTTTCGTGATATCGAATGTTTCTCTAATTTCTGCAGAACCTGTGATTTTTTCTTCGATATCTGGAGATAACATTCCTTCCATCGCAGCTTTAATCTCATCGATCGCTTTGTAGATTACAGAGTAAAGACGGATATCAATTTCTTCCTGATCTGCTAATTTACGAGCACCAGCTGAAGGTCTTACTTGGAAACCAATAATGATCGCATCAGATGCAGAAGCTAAGTTTACATCAGCTTCAGAAATTGCTCCAACACCTTTATGTACAACTTTCACTTGAATTTCATCAGTAGATAAGTTCAATAATGAAGCTGATAATGCCTCAATTGAACCATCCACGTCACCTTTAACAATTACGTTCAACTCTTTAAAGTCTCCAATTGCTAAACGACGTCCGATTTCATCTAATGTGATATGTTTCGTAGTTCTTAATCCTTGCTCTCTGTGTAATTGCTCACGTTTAGTTGCGATGTTTTTCGCTTCTTTCTCGTCATCCATTACATAGAATTTATCACCTGCACTTGGTGCTCCATTGATACCTAAAATGGATATTGGTTTTGATGGTTCAGCAATTTTTAAACTTACACCATGCTCATCATGCATCGCTCTTACACGACCATAATTTCTACCAACTAATACGATATCTCCAACTCTTAAAGTACCAGCTTCAACAAGCATATTTGTAACATAACCTTTTCCTTTATCTAAAGTAGATTCGATTACAGTTCCAACTGCATTTTTGTTTGGATTAGCTTTTAAGTTCAACATTTCAGCTTCTAGTAGAACTTTTTCTAATAAAGCATCAATGTTTAAGTTTTTCTTAGCTGAAATTTCTTGACATTGGTATTTACCACCCCAATCTTCAACTAATATATTCATTTGAGAAAGTTGTTCTCTAATTCTTTCTGGATTTGCACCGTCTTTATCAATCTTATTGATTGCAAAAACCATTGGTACGTTAGCAGCTTGTGCGTGAGAGATTGCCTCTTTCGTTTGTGGCATCACATCATCGTCAGCTGCAACAATGATAATCGCAACGTCAGTTACTTGAGCTCCACGAGCACGCATCGCTGTAAAGGCTTCGTGTCCAGGTGTATCTAAGAACGTCATTTTACGACCATCTTTCAATGTTAACGAATAAGCTCCAATGTGCTGAGTAATTCCCCCTGCTTCACCTTCAGTTACGTTAGCATTTCGTAATTTATCCAATAAAGAAGTTTTACCATGATCTACGTGACCCATTACCGTAATAATTGGTGGACGAGAAATCAAATCTTCTTCTCTATCTTCTATTTGTGGAATTGCTTCTTGTATATCAGCACTAACAAACTCAGCTTCAAATCCGAATTCATCAGCAATAATTTGAATTGTTTCCGCATCTAGACGTTGGTTAATCGAAGCGAATATTCCCAATGACATACAAGCTGAAATAACTTGTGTAGGAGATACATTCATCATTGTAGCTAACTCAGAAACAGTTACGAATTCTGTTAACTTCAAGATGCTTGCTTCTAATTCAGTTTGATCTAATTCATCCTGACGTCTTTGAGCATTTACATCACGTTTAACTTTTCTGTTTTTAGATGCTTTTGATTTAGTTCCTTTATTCGATAATCTCGCTAAAGTATCCTTAATCTCTTTTTGGATGTCTCTTTCGTTAATTTCAGGTTTAACAAATTTCCCTCTATTAGCGTTATTTTGACCTCCTTTATAGTTTGGAGAAACTGGTCTATTTTGACCTGGACCTCCTTGACCTGCTGGTCTATTTTGTCCTGGGTTTGAACTACCTTGTGTTCCTGGCGTATTCGTTGTTGGTTGACCTGCTTTTGTAGGATCAATTTTCTTAATACGTTTACGTTTCTTACGGTCATTTTGATTTTGACCTGGCGCACCTGGTTTTCCTGGCGCTGTTTTTGGTTTTGAAACTGGCAATTCAATTCTACCTAATACAGTTGGCCCAGTTAAAACTTTTCGTTCAACACGAATTGTTTCAATTTCTTTTGGAACAATTGGTTCAGCTTCTTTCGGCTCTTCTTTTGGTTCAACTTTCGCTTCAACTTTTGGAGCAGGAGCAGGAGTTGGTTTTTGAGGAACGTATGGAGCTTTTTTAGGTTTTTCAAATTTCTTTTTGTCAGGACGAGTTTTTGTATTTAGTTTATCTAAATCAATTTTCCCAACAATTTGGACTTGAACATCACCTTCTCCTAATGTATGAGGTTCTACTGTTTTTTCAGCAACAACTTCAGGTGTTTTCTCAACACTTTCTTTTACTTCATTAACTGGTTCAACAGAAGGTGCCTCTTCTTTTTTAACAGCTTGATTAACTGGAGCAACACTTTTAATGCGTTCAATTACATCGTGATCAACTTCATCCTCATCTTCAACTCTAGGAGCTTCATTTGGTTTTGAATCACGAATAGAGATTGTCTCTCTTTTCTCTCTTTTAACAGAAGTCAATTTTGACTGTTCTTTTAAAGTCTGATCTGCAGCAAATTGTTTTTGAAGTATTTCAAAATGATCACCTTCCAATTTTGTATTTGGATTTGCGTCTATTGTTACTCCTTTGGAATGCAAGAATTCAACTAATGTAGAAACTCCTACATTTAATTCTCCTGCTGCTTTTCCTAATCTTATCGGTTTTCCCGCCATATAATTGTATGCGTCCTGTGTTAACTTATTCAGTTGTCGTTGCTAAAGTAGTAAATTTTGATTAATTGTCAAACTCAGCTCTAAGTATTCTAAATACTTCTTCAATTGTAACTTGTTCTAAATCTGTACGTTTAACTAAGTCTTCAATACCTAATTCTAATACTGATTTCGCACTATCACAACCAACTGCTTTTAATTCATCAATAATCCAGCTATCAATTTCATCAGCAAATTCTTCTAAATCAACATCATCGATATCAACTTCACCATCACGGTAAACGTCTAATTCGTATCCTGTTAATTTACCTGCTAATTTAATATTGTGACCACCACGACCAATTGCTAAAGAAACTTGGTCTGGTTTTAAAAATACTTTTGCTCTTTTATCTTCTTCGTTTATTTCAACCGACGTAATTTTCGCTGGTGAAAGTGCACGTTGAATAAATAATTGATTGTTGTTTGTGTAATTGATAACATCGATATTTTCGTTTTTCAACTCACGAACAATTCCGTGAATACGAGAACCTTTCATACCAACACATGCTCCTACTGGATCAATACGATCATCATAAGACTCAACAGCAACTTTCGCTCTTTCTCCTGGTTCACGAACGATGCGTTTAATTGTAATTAAACCGTCGAATACTTCAGGAACTTCTAATTCGAATAATCTTTCTAAGAATTCAGGTGCTGTTCTAGATAAAATAATAACAGGGCTACTGTTACGCATATCTACTTTCGCAACTACTGCACGAACAGCTTCTCCTTTTTTGAAATAATCAGATGGAATTTGTTCTGATTTTGGCAACAATAATTCGTTTCCTTCATCATCCAATACCATGATTTCTTTTTTCCATACTTGGTATACTTCTCCAGTAACGATTTCACCGATTCTTTCTTTGTATACTTTGTAAAGATTATCTTTCTCTAACTCCATGATTCTAGAAATCAAGTTTTGACGTAAAGAAAGAATATTACGACGACCGAAGTCACCAAATGTAAACTCTTCTGTTACTTCTTCACCGATTTCAAAATCTGGCTCAATTTTCACTGCATCAGAGTAAGCGATCTCAGTATTTTGATCTTCTACTTCTCCGTCAGCTACGATTTCTTTGTTTACAAAGATTTGAACATCTCCTTTGTCAATATTTACAATCACATCGATGTGCTCGTCTGTATTGAATTTTTTCTTCAACATTGCACGGAATACATCTTCTAAGACATGTTGCATTGTTGTTCTATCAATGCTTTTTAATTCTTTAAATTCCGAAAAAGATTCAACTAATTCAAGGCTATTCATAAGTACCTATTTAAATGAAATAACAATTTTTGTTTCTTTTATTTTATTCAAAGGTAGAACAAGTTGTTCCACAATGATTTCTTTTTTCTTTTTGCCCTCAGGAACTTCTGTTCTTGTTTGTTCAACAGTCAATTCAGTTGCTGTAGCAGCTTTTAAAACACCTTCTAATTTAGCTCCATCATTTAAAATGATTTCAACTTCTCTTTCGATGTTTTTAATGTATTGAGGCAAAACGCGTAAAGGTCTATCGATTCCTGCAGATGATACATGTAATTCAAAATCTTGTTCTTCTCTGTCTAAATTGTGCTCAACATTACGTGAAACAGAAATGCAATCTTTTACAGAAACACCTCCTACATGTTTGTCGATCTCTACAGAAATTGAATTTGATTTTGAAATGGAAATATCTACAATAAACAACCCATTGTCTAACTCTGCAATGCGTTCATTTACCAATTCCTCTACTAATTTTTTACTAATCATGCCTTATAAAAAGAGGGGACCTCAGTCCCCTCATTTGTTCATTTCTAAATAACGATGGTGCAAATATACGATTTCTTTTTTAATTATCAAGTGTTTAATTAAAAATGAGTTTATTTTAATCTTTAAAGAACAAACTATATAGCTGCCTTTTCTTTGACTATTCAATAAAAAAAAGCAATTTTGTTCTAAAATATTCAAGGATGACTGAAGATTTACAAATTACTTCAATTACGAAAGAGGAAAAATACAAGGAAATCATTCCTCAGATAAAAGCTTTAGTTGAAGGTGAATTAGATTTAATTGCAAACCTAGCAAACGTAACTGCCGCTTTGAAACAAACATTTGATTTCTTTTGGGTTGGTTTTTATATGGTAAAGAATGATGAATTGGTGCTAGGTCCATTTCAAGGTCCAATCGCATGCACTCGAATTAAAAAAGGAAAAGGTGTTTGTGGACATGTTTTTGAAACAAAGAAGACTGCTCTTGTTCCGGATGTAGATGCATTTCCTGGTCATATTGCTTGTAGCTCCTTGTCGAAAAGTGAAATAGTCGTACCTTTGTTGCGAAATAACGAAGTACTTGCTGTTTTGGATGTAGACAGCGATTTACTGAATGATTTTGATGAAATTGATGAATTGAATTTAACAGCTTTATGCGCATGGCTTTCAGATCGTTTTTAGTTTTTGGAATACTCTTAATACTCGCTTCATGTGCCCAAATTGGCACTTTGTCAGGTGGTGAAAAAGATGAAATCGCTCCAAAACCGATTGAAAGTAAAGTCGAACCGTTAAATGGTTCAACTTATTTTATGTCAAAAACGGTAACTATTCCTTTTGATGAATACATTAAATTAAACAATCCGACAGACAATATTTTAATAGTTCCACCACATGCAAAAATTGATGCGACTTTACACAAGAAAAACCTTATTTTAAACTGGAAAGATACTTTAGAGGAAAACACGACTTATACCATTTATTTAAATAGAGCTGTTAAAGACATTAGGGAAGGTAAAGATTCATTGATGCAATATGTTTTTTCTACTGGCGCTTTTATAGATTCACTTTCTTACAAAGTAAATGTTGTAGATGCTTTTACAAATGTACCGATATCAGGATGTTTAGTTGCTTTATATGAAAATAAAATAGACTCTGTTTTACCTACTTATTTCGCACAAGCGGATAGATTTGGATGGACAAGTTTAAAACACTTAAAAAAAGGAGTTTATTCATTAATTGCTTTTGAAGATAAAAACAAAGATTTACTGTATCAAAAAACAGAGCGTATTGCTTTACGATCTAATAAAATATCAATCGATTCATCAATTGTTGATTCATCTCGCTTGCGTTTATTTTCGCCAGAATTACCTGCAAAAATTACTGGTTTAAAATACCAAGTTCCAGGATTATTCGAAGTAGAAACAAATCGCTCTAATAAAAATGCTGATATTTATTTGAATCGAAAAAAATTAAATACTTCTGAATTCAAATTTCTAAATGATCATAAGTTCACATTTCTACATTCAGTAAAAGATACAAGTGTTAAATCCCTTGAAGTAATTGTTCAAAATGAACTTATAAATGATACGATTTCACTTCGAATTTTAGAAAAAGAAAAACTTGGAAAAACGAAAATCGCTAACAATCTAGAGAACTTAAGTTTATACGAGAAAGATACATTGAGATTAAACTTTACGGATCAAATCTTAAAAACAAATGCTTCACAGTTTCATTTAAAAAACAAAAAAGATTCATCTGAAGTTAAGATTGTTAAAATTGAAGAAAATCAAAATTACCTTTCGATTATTTTCTCAAAAAAAGGGTTGAAAGATGTTCTTTTAAAAGTTGATCCAAACGGTATTGAATTGAAAGATTCACAACTAAAAGATACAATCAAACTTGATTTCACGATCAAAGAAGAAAAGGAATATGGGGCGATTAATTTAGATGCCTCTATGTATACTCAACCAATTGTAGTTGAAGTATTGAATGGTGAAACAGTTGTTCAAGCGATACATTTTTCTTCAGGAGGAAAAAAATTAATCGAACGCTTGGAACCTGCAGATTACAAATTCAGAGTTATTATAGATAAAAATAAAAATGGAAAATGGGATACAGGTGATTTCAATTCGAAAACACAACCTGAAGAAATACATCTATTTTTAGAAGTAACAAAAGTGCGAGCAAATTGGGAGATTGATTTGAAATTAATTCCGAAAAAAGCATATGAATGAGGAACTTCAATTCCAAAAAGCATTTAGTCAATGGAAAATATGGATCGCCATTTTTCTTGGTGTTTCCATTGCTTCTTGGATGATTTATAGAAGTTTAGATCAAAAAAATTTTATTGAAACAGCTCCTTTAAAAGGAAATTACAGTTGGGTAGATACAAATCATAATCAAATTGTTGATTCCTCAAATCCTGCTGAATTTCAACTTACAGAAAAAGGAAATTATAAAATTGAAACGCTTTCCGACACATTGGGATTGATTCATTGGACATACGCCTCCTTCTTTTGGTTAATTTGTGCCCTCATTTTTATGGTTGGAAGAGATTTCTTCTATATTTTAAGAATTCGAATTTTGACTAAAAAACAATTATCATGGAAACAATGTTTTAATGTGATCATGATTTGGGAATTTGCTTCTGCATTATCACCTGGAGTTGTTGGTGGAACTACCGTTGCGATGTTTATTCTCAAAAAAGAAAAAATTGACTTGGGTCGTTCAACAGCTATAGTTATGGTAACTGCAGTAATGGATAATTTATTTTATTTATTACTGATTCCTTTTGTGTTTATTTTTATAAGTCAAGATCAACTTTTTCCAACTCATTTTGCGGCATCTAAAAGTGTTGAATTTATTTTTTGGACGGGTTTTGGAATTAAATTGTTGTTGTGTTTTTTTATTATTTTCAGCTTGTTTATCTTTCCAAAAGTATGTGTTCGACTTTTACAAATTGTCTTTTCACTTCCATTTTTAAGCAAATGGAAATCCTTTGCAGACAAAACAGGTATTGAATTGGAAATAGCTTCTGCAGCCTTTAAAAAAGAGAAAATTGGATTTTGGTTTTCTGCCTTAGGAGCAACGTTTCTTAGTTGGATTTCTAGATATTTAGTCATTAGTTGTATTTTAAATGCGTTCATAGAATTGGACTTTTTACAAAATATGCTTTTATTGGGTAAACAAATCGTATTGTGGTTATTGATGATGATTAGTCCAACACCCGGAGGAAGTGGAGTAGCGGAATATGCGTTTGGCGAATTGATGATTTCGTTTAGTCGTTCAACCTTATTAATCGCTGCTTTGGCTTTACTTTGGCGCTTGATTTCGTACTTTCCATATTTAGTAATTGGAGCTATAATTTTACCACGTTGGCTTAGAAAAAAGAATTAAAAATGAAAAGATTAGCAGTATTATTTTTGTTTTTTCAATTGGTTGGTTTTTCTCAAGAAATCTTAAAAGATTCTTCGTTTATCAAACATACTTTTCTTGAAACAGGAGGCTTAGTATCTTATTATTTTTGGGAAGAAGACAGCTTAGGATATATTATCAATTCAAAAGTAGACAAGCCTTACCTAAAAAATTACCAGATTTTATTTCACGATCGCTGGAAGACAAAATCAGATGTTAATTCAGAGCAATTACAGCGAATTATCAATGCATTTGCTCACGATGTTTCAGGTGAAAAAGAACGATCTCATTTTGAATTTAAAGATTCAATTCATAAAGAAAAGTATACAGTTGGTTTGAAGCGAGTAATTGCCGAACAATCAGAAAGCGTATTTTTTATTCGGAATAATTCATCTTGGAAAAGTAGTTTAGGGAAGAAAGTAACTTATTTTTCAATTGATAAAAACAATCGTTTAAAATACATCAAGTCGAGTGATTCTGTTATTCTTGAGAAACTGAATGTAAAGAGTATGGCAAATGGTCAATATGTCGTTTTTTCTTATTTAAAGAATAACGATGAGATCAAAGAGCAGCAAATTTTTAGCTATCAAGGAGAAGATGTTACGACATTTTTCAAAGAAAATAAAACGATGCAAGCCGATCGTTTTATGGTTTTCATTAATGGTTATCGCGGTCCAACAAGAGAAAAAGATGAAACAGACCATTTAGTAATTTCAAAAGATCGTTATCGTTATTGGTTTAAAATTGATGATCGATTCATAGAAACATTAAAACCTTCTAAAGCTTATTATTTAGATGGTAGTATGAGTATCAAAACTTCCAATCATCGATCAATGCTGAATTTCATTAAGAGTTTTGCATTATCGACCTATGTTTTTAGAAAGAAAAAAGCACGAGATAATTACAAGCGATTAAATACTGAACAAAATTTAGCTGGTTTTGAGCGCCGAATAGATTATGGTAAAATTGGCGGAGAAGCATTGTTAACAGCCTTGTGTAATTCACCAGCTTGTCAGAA
>CALPRR020000087.1 GCA_943326025.2 Candidatus Kuenenia stuttgartensis
AATGGCATTTTTAGAGTATTATAACCTGCATATTCAAATTGCAAAAAATATTCTCCTTGTTTAATGTTTTGGAATACAAATCTTCCCTCTTCATTTGAGATGGATCCTGTAATAAAAAGACTGTCTTTTTCTGATTTTAATAATATATTGACAAAAGGCAAGACTGTTTGGTCAGTCTTGCCTTTAATGATTCCTGATATTGAAACACTATTGTCTTGCGAAAAGGAAATTTGTAATAATAAAACAAATACTAATAATAATTTGATTTTCATTTTTTCAAAAATTTAGTGTTTCAATAAATATTTTGTTATTTCAGAAATTTTCCATTTGAATCAAAAAACAAATCTTTTCCTTTAATTTCAGCTTCATAAGTAATTACTCCTTTTGAATCAGTAATTTTTGCTGCCCCAATGATTGTAGCTTTTGGGTGATTTTTTTTAACATATTCTGCTACACCTTTTGGTAAGTTATTTACTGGAATTTCAAATTCTGATTCTTTTATATTCCCCTTACCATCTAAAAGAACTGAATTTTTTATTTTATCTTTTGTAAATCCAGCTTCATAATAACCATCTTCCTTCTCCCATTTTGTAACTTTTACTGAAGAATAATTCTTTTTCATTGCCGATTTAACAGCTTCGGGAACTTCCGATTCTTTTATTTGTTGCGCAAACATTACAGAAGTAAAAGCGCTTGCCATAAAAACTAATGCTATTTTTTTCATTTTAATAAGTTTAAAATTAATTATTATTTTTCATCATCATCTTCACCGACAACTGTTTCTAATTTTTTAACAAAATTCCCTTTATCGTCAAAAAGGACATCAAAGTGTTCATTTCCTTTTTTCAACTCAGCCTCATACATAACTTTTCCATTTGCATCTGTAATTTTTGCTGATTCAGCTAATTTATGATCTGCATAATTTTTAGTGCAATATTCCATTACAGATTTTGGTAAAGCTGAAGATTCAATCTCCTGTTCATGTTCCATGAATGTTCCTTTTGAATCAAAAACGGCAGAAGATTCAATTTTGTTTGCTGTGAATTTAGCTTCAATATTTTCACCTTCCTTTTCCCATTCAGTTACTTTTACCCCTGGAAATTTTTTACTAAACGAAGTTTTAACTGCTGCTGGAACTTCTGTTTCTTTCATTTCTTGCGCAAACATTACAGATGTAAACGCACTTGCCATAAATACTAATGTGATTTTTTTCATTTTTATTGTTTTTAAGTTTATTCTTCAAATGTACTTTATGAATCTAAAGCAAATCTTTAGATAGATTATTTTGAAATTATTATTTTATCTTTTTTAATAGATTCTCCTCCGCTTAATATCTCATAGAAGTAAATACCATTATTTAAATTAGATAAATCGATGGTACTTTTCTTATTAATTGAAGACAATTCATAATTGATTGATTTTTGACCTATAACTCACATCCAGAATCTTCATTCTGATTGTCTTCGTTGTCATTTTCTACTTCTGTTTCTTCTGAAATAAATTGACCATCTAATCCAAAAAACACTTTCTTTTCTGCATCTTGAATCTTAAACACAGCACAAAATGAACTTCCATCTTTATCGAACCAAATAAGGTTTGTTGCTCCGCTATATCTTTCGGTCATAGTTTTTTGAACTGTTGTTGGTATGGCATCCGATTGAACTATTGCACATTTTTTTTCCTTTCTCTTAAAAGGATGAAACTCTCCTTCTTTTTCACATGATGACAAAAACACAAGTGAACAAACAATTAACATTTTTCTTTTAATACAACTCAATTTTAATTATTAATTACTCTGGATAAATAAACAAGACAGAATCCGATATTACAGCAGATCCAAAAACACCAATACACCCTTCAATTTTTGTTTTTAGATATACTGGCTCAACGAATGGATTCAATTGTGCCAATTTTTGTTTGTCAATGTTGTCATAAAATTCAGCTGAACTTTTATCTAAAGATTGTAAAAACAAATAGGTAACATCACCTTGCTTGTGTTTTAGAGCAGGTTCAATAACAAATTGCATGTTTTGACCATCTAATCCAGTATCAAAATAAATTGATCTTCCAAATTCAGAATAACTAAATTGACCACTTCCGATACAAGTACTATGAACTAATCCAAGATTTGATGCACCATAAACTGTGCTGTCAACTGTTCTATTCATTTGAAATCGATAAAAATTTTCACTTCCTGCGATATCATTAAAATTCATTATTACGCCTTCATGATCTCCATATACGTCATGAAAGGAATGAACAAAATCTGTTGATGAAATGGTCGCTTTAGGTTGGTTTATAGTAGTAGAAGATGAATACGTTTTTCCTTGATAAGTGACTGAAAGTGTATAAGTTTGACCAATAACTGCTGGAATTGAACCTTTATAAAAAGGAACCCATCTACATCTAAAATTATCAAACACTGAGTCCGCAACTAAATTATCTATAGAACTACCCGTAATAGTTACAATAGCTCCTTTCACAAATAATTGTGAAGGACTTGAGCTTGGATCAAAAAAAGGAACACTATTACTTAAATATAATTGAGGTACTTTTCCAGGGTATAAAATACACTCGATTGACAATTGAGATTCATAAGGTAATGGTGCAATTTTTATATCTTTTTGACATGAACTCACAAGTCCAACAAACAATAATATCGAATAAAATATTTTTAATTTCCTCATTTTTTTAAAATTTAAAATTGTAAGTAACACTAGGAATGATAGGTAGTAAGGATACTTGTTTTGCTTTAGGTTCTTGTGTAATTGCATCAACAGTTAAGTACACAAAATAGGGGTTACGTCTACTGTAAACATTGTAAATACTAAATACCCATTCAGTTGTTATTGGATATTTTTTCTTACCCATTGTTTTATATTTTTTATAAGTCGCTCCAATATCTAAATGATGATTTGCATGCATTCGATAATTGTTTCTCTTATCAAAAACTTGATAAACACCGTCGTACAAACTTCCTCCATCTGCAACACTGACTTTTCCAACAGGTAATGTATATGGACTTCCTGTAGAGAAAACGAAGTCAGCTGATAAAGTCCACCTTTTTGACAATTCATACGTTCCAACTACTGATAAAACATGTCTTCTATCGTATTTAAAAGCAAATTTTTGACCGTAATTTAAATCTTTAAATTGTTGATTTGTCCATGATAGCGTATATGAGACCCAACCTGTCAATTTACCTGTGTTTTTTCGTAAAAAGAATTCTGAACCATAACTCCAACCTTTACCAAAAACCAAAGATTTATCAATGTTCGATTGCTCTAATAACTGAGTTCCTTCTTTATAACCAACTTGATTTTGCATAGACTTATAGTACATTTCAATACTTGCTTCGTATTTATTTTCTTTAAAATTTCTAAAATATCCAATTGCATATTGCTCTGATCGTTCAGGCTTGGTTATTGCACTTGATGGAATCCATAAATCAAAAGGTAAAGAAGCACTTGAGCTCGATACAATATGCAAAAATTGATTCATAACTGTATATGCTGCTTTAATCGAAGAAGTAGAATCTACTGAAATTTTTAGAGTTGCTCTTGGTTCCCATGTATAATATGAAACATCTTTTGTAATAAAAGCTGGAGTTCTAATACCAACGCTTAAACCAACTTTTTTAGATATTGTTATCTCATCGTTTAAATAAAGAGCCATTTCGTTTGAATATCTTGGTGGAATATTATTGATAGTAATATTAGCAATTATTAAATCCTTTGGAATTTTAGCAGAATTACCACTAGAAAGAAATGTATGGTAGGTGTAGTTTGCTCCAAACTTAATTTTATGTCGTGAATTTGGATAATACTGAAATTCCGTTTTTCCGTTCATATCATTTATTCCAGAATAAACTTGTGCATAGTATTTACCTTGAATTGTTGATAGATTTAAGTAATAGGTATTGTAAATGAAAGATGTATTTAAAAAAAGTTTATTGCCAAATAAATGATTCCAACGGAGTGTAGCTGTTGAGTTACCAAAACCAATTCCGTAATTTATACTACTGGCAGATTTATATCCTGCATTGTCATTCCCTTTAAAGGCACTTAAAAATAATCGATCCTTTTTAGAAATTCGCCAATTTATTTTAGCGTTTAAATCGTAAAAATTATATGTTGTTGTAATATCTTTAGGCAAGAATGGTTTTATTATTAAATCTAAATATGTTCTTCGAGCAGAAACAATAAAAGATGCCTTGTTTTTCACTATTGGTCCCTCAATTGTGATATTTGATGAAATCAAACCAATTCCTGCATCAACTTTGAATTTTTGGTTATTTCCTTCTTTCATAGTTAAATCCAATATAGATGATAATCTTCCACCATATTGTGCGGGAAAACCTCCTTTTATTAATGTTACATTATTCAACGCTTTTGTATTAAACGCACTAAATAGACCAAATAAATGGTTGGGATTATAGACCAAGGCTTCATCTAATTGCACGAGATTTTGATCAGTGTTCCCTCCACGAACAAAAAAACCAGTTGTCCCACCATTTCCTGATTGGACTCCTGGTAGAAGCTGAATCACTTTTAAAACATCCGTTTCTCCAAATATTGCGGGGAGATCTTTTATTTTTTGAATCGGTATTTCAATTACACCCATTTGTGCTCGTTGAACATTTTTATCTGATTGTTTTGCTGTGACTACAACTTCTTCTAACTTTTTAGAAAGATCCACCAATTCTATATTTAACTCAATATTTTCTTTAAGAAATATTTGTTTTAGTTGCGGTTTAAAATTAAGGTATGAAATAATTAAGCCACTACTGTCTTCTTTTGGAACAGTTAAGGAATAGAAGCCATAATTATTTGTTACTACTTCTGTTTTAGTTGATGTGCAATAAACAACTGCCCCAATTAAAGATTCTCCTGTTTCACTATCCTTAATAAACCCACTTATTGTCACATTTTGCCCAAAAATGGATGAAAAATTTAATAGGAAGATAATCAATATTGCACTTTTTTTATTTTTCATAAATTAAAATTAAATGAACTCTTAACTATTAGATAGACTTATGATGAATATGGTTGGGTGAAAAAATTATAAATAATTAAAAATGCCATTTGCACCCCAAATTAATACCGAGTGATAAGGGGTAATTTGAAACAGGATCTTTGCTTATAGGAGTTAAAGCGCTTCTAAAGGTAGGCTCCAATAAGAATGATATATTTCTAGTCAATTTATACGAAACCCCAAGCCCTAAAATTCCTCCCAAATATTGTTCTTGGAGTCCTTCAATGTTTTTTATTTTTTCTTGTATTGTTGGCGAACTGATAACTAATTTTTCACCTGCTAAAAAATTTATGCTTAATCCAAATTGAGCATAATAACTAAACTTATTTCGTGTAATTTGATAGTTCAAAACAACAGGTAAACTGATAACACGAATGGATTGCAGTGAATTTGAATTAATAATTAAGCTATCTCCTAGATTAGGTATTGTATTAAAACGATTTGGTAATTCTGAACTTCCATAAGAAGTATTAAATTTATAGTGTACTTCTCCATCATTTCCTAAGCTAGCATAAATAGTCCGAGGTTTAATTGTTTGAACTAATTGAGTATATGTACCTCCAATTTTTACTCCCCAGTTTTTTGATAAATCGTACCCTATCACAAAACCAGAATTAAAGGAGAAATCAGGCATTTCACTTTCGTAATTTCCGTCATTCTGATCTCCATAGTTTTGATTTGTATATTTTCTAGTATAATCAGGGGAAAAATAGATTGAAAGTGAAAAATTACTAGATGAATCAATTTTTGATAAACCAATATTTTTCTGCTCAATTATGCTGTTAAAATACCTTTGACTAGAACAAAGTAAGCGTAAATCTAATAATTGTAATTTGCCAATATATTTATCAAAATCATTTTTATTATTAGTAAAATAGGTAGATGAATCAATGTTTTTTATTGAAAGTAAATTATCAATTTTATGGTTTGTTTTTAATTTTTCTCTGAAGCTATTTCCTTTATTTATTTTTAAACTTATTTTTTGAGATGTGAATTTATTTTTATTAGGAGGTATCGAAGAGTTAAATGAAGTGTTTGTTTTTCCCCCATTTTTTTTCTCTAATCTAATTCTATTAAGTTTTGAAATATTAGATTTTTTTTGAGTATGATCATTCTGTGTTTTATCTAGAGTGATTTTTTTATATAAATAAGCCTCATTTTGTGTTGAATTTGAGTTTAAAAAATAATGTAATCCAACAGATCCAAATAAAAGTAAAAGCGATACAATTGTAACTCTTAAGCGGAATATTATTATTTTATTTCGATCATTTGATTTTTTGTCAAGACGATTCTCCAATGATTCCCAAACCTTTTCTGAATGAACCATTTCATAGGGCTCAATCAAACTTTTGAATAAATCATCTAATTCATTATTGTTTTCCATCTTATTTTAGATTAACCATTTTTTCTATGGAATTTATTTCTAATCTTTTTTTTAACCAAGTTCTAGCATCTGATAAATTTGATTTTGATGTACCTTCACTTATATTAAGTTTTTCTGCAATTTCTTTATGCTTAAACCCTTCAAAAACAAATAAATTAAAAACCATTTTGTATGTAGGTGGTAACATTTGAATTTGACTTATTAATTCTTGTGTGTTTAATTCACAATAAATATCATTGTAACTATTTTGAATCAAATTCAAACTTTCTACATTTACTTCTTTATAAAGTTTACTTCCTTTATTGTATTTCTCTATTGCTACATTGACAATTACTTTTCTAATCCATCCCTCTAAAGAACCAAGTCCTTGATAAGTATGTATTTTTTCAAAAACTCTAAAGAATCCTTCTGTCAATGAATCTTCAGCATCCTCTTTATTTCTACTATATCTAAAACAAATACTCATCATTTTATTTGAATATTTTTGAAAGAGAAAATTCTGAGCTTGTCTATCGAAGTTAACACAACTCTTGACGAGTCTGTTTTCATCGTTTCCAAATAAAATTTTATTCTTTTCTAACATCTAATACAATAGATTAGAAAAAAATGAAAACGGTTGGGTAACATTCAAAAAAAACATAATTATAATATTTACACCATTAAAAACAGTAAATATATAATCCGATTCTAAAGGAAATCTAAAGTGTTTTTTGTAATAAAGTAAGAATAGTTTTTACCCTATTGTATAGATATAAGATGTGAAATTATTGTTAATACCAAACTAAAAATAGATTTTTGGTCATGTTTAAAAAACTACTGTAAAAGTATGTTTCTTATCTGTAAAATAATAGGATATTTCAAAACTATACGAGTCAACAATACTTTTTACAATAGACAAGCCTAAGCCTAAAGAATCTTTAGAAGCATCATTCTTTTTAAAACGTATAAATAGATCTTTTTTATCAATTTTCAATTCATCACCAGTATTTGATATTGAGAATGTTTTTTCATTTAAACAAATTAATATTTCACCACCATTATTTGTGTGACGAATTGAATTTTGAATCAAATTTGTAAATAAAACATCTGCTAAAATAGAATTCATTTCAATTGTCAAATCGGAATTAAAATTGGTTATCAATTTTAAATTTTTCATTGAAATCGAATCATTAAAATTTGAAATAACTCTTGCAATTGATTCATTAACATTTAATTTATGATTTTCTTGAAATTGATTGTTTTCAATTTTAGTCAATAAAATAAGTCCTTTATTTAGTGCACTTAATTTTTTTAAACTATTTTCAATCACTTGAACTTGATTCATTTCGTCTTCTTTCAAGTTTTCAGATTGCATGAGTAAAGAAATATTTGCTTTTATGACCGCTAAAGGAGTTTGCATTTCGTGAGAAGCGTTCTCATTAAATTCTTTTTGTTTGATAAAGTCCGAGTATATTTTATCTGTCATTTTATTCAAAGAATCATTTAATTGATCAAATTCTTTTGTATTCACTGACTCAAAGGTTAATTTTTGAGAGGTTTGTATATCGAATTGATTTAAATTGTCAAGCGTTTTATAAAAAGGTTTCCAAAGTGTTCTTGAAATGAGCCAATTAGCCAATAAAAAACCGATTGTCAAGAAAATAATTATAACAACAAAAGCTGAAAACAAACTTTCCATAAGTTCATGTTCTTTTACAGTCGCTTTTGAAATTGTAATTTTATAACTCTTATTTTTAAATGAAAGATAACTCACGAAAACACGGTGTCCTACCTTTTCATGTTCCCAACTGTCATAAATTTGAGTGTCATAATATTTTGATTTATTTTGTTTTGATTTAACAATTTCAATAGTCGATAGACCATCAGAACTAACTTGATTTTTAATTGGATCTTTTGAAGATTTTATGTCATTTACTATGTTGATTTTTTCTCTCATCAATGTTTCATTCACATTATCTGTTAATTCAGATTTTATGATGAAATATGAAAATACACCAGAAATGAATAGCAGTGGTAAACTAATCAATATGTAGTAAATGATTGTTTTAGTAATTATTTTCATATGTATTTTATTTGTTTTTTAATTGTATATGGTATCGCCATCTTAAATTCATCGGTGTTGGTGATCAATTTAAGATCATGGCTTATTTCATAAATATTTTAAATTAATCAACTTTAAAGTTATACCCAATTCCGTAGATAGATTGAACATAATCTTCACATCCTTTATCACTTAATTTCTTACGTAAATTTCGGAGATGAACATAAATAAAATCATGGCTATCCATTTGGTCACTATCATCTCCCCATAAATTTTCAGCAATTGAGTTTTTTGAAACAACCCTGTTTTTATTTGAGATAAAAAATAAAAGCAAATCATATTCTTTAGGTGTCAATATGACAAGTTCATTATTCACTTTTACAGTTCTTTCTTCAGGTACAATCGTTATCTCATTAACAACAATTGCTTTGTTTCCATCAAAATTCCTTCTTCTTATAAGTGCCTTTATTCTTGAATTTAATTCAGCTAAATTGAATGGCTTCGCTAGATAATCATCTGCTCCTAAATCAAGCCCAGTTATTTTATCATCTGAAGAATTTTTTGCCGATATAATAATAATTCCTGCTTTAGAATTGCTTTTTTTTAGCTGTTTAATTATATCAAGTCCATTTCCAAAAGGTAAAGTGATATCCACAAGAATACAATCGTAATCGTAGTCACCTATTTTTTCGGATGCCTTTTTAAAATCTCCAACAGATTCAATTATATATCCTTCTTGATGTAAATACTGACTTATTGATTTTCTCAATTCAGCTTCATCTTCAATTAATAAAATTTTCATAGTTTAAATGTAAGTTATAAATCTTAAGAGAATCTAAAGACATAAATAAATATCTTTTAATTTTGCTTAAAATGATTCGATATTTTTATTTTCAATATTGTATTTTATTAAATGATTTAATT
>CALPRR020000088.1 GCA_943326025.2 Candidatus Kuenenia stuttgartensis
ATAAGTAAAAACACATTAGTTCGCTATACAATGGTAGAAAGTAAAACCAAAAAATTCTTAATGCAATGTTACAATGTTGAAGATTTAGAATTGACTTCACTAAAACTTTCCTATATAACAGAGTTCGAACATTACCTATTGACAAACGATAAACTTCAAACCAATTCAGCACACAAATACATTAAGAATATTAAAACAGTAATCAATATGGCAATTGGATTAGATTGGATTCAAACAAATCCATTCACTCAATTCAGATGCTCATATACCAATCCTGATAGAGAGATTTTGAATCAAATAGAAATTACAGAAGTGATGAACAAAGATTTAAAAGTCCCAAGACTGATTAAAATTAGAGACATTTTCATTTTTTGTTGTTACACTGGCTTTGCTTATTCAGACGTTCGTTCATTCGAACGAAATTCTGTAATGGTTGGTTTAGATGGTGAATATTGGTTAAGCACCCAAAGACAAAAAACAGGAATCAAAGAAAGTGTTCCATTATTACCTCAAGCATTAGCGATCATTGAAAAATACAAAAACGATGCCTACTGCATTCGTAAAAACAAATTACTTCCTGTAAACAGTAATCAAAAATTCAATGAGTATCTTAAAGAAATCGGAATCCTATGTAAAATCAAGAAAAAATTAACTTCTCATATTGCACGACATACATTTGCAACGACAATAACACTTGCTAATGGAGTTCCAATTGAAACTGTAAGTTCAATGTTAGGTCATACAAGTATTCGAACAACTCAAATTTATGCAAAAGTAGTTGAACAAAAAGTGAGTGATGATATGAAAAAGTTAAAAGAGAAATTAAGCGGTCATTTATCCATTTCGAAGGTCAGTTAACCTAAATATTTGATTACAAATAACATAATCCTTGTGCTAAAGCACAGGGATTTTTTGTTTAATAAATACCTATTACATTTAACATTATTTATAGGGTTTTGATAAGCAATTTAAGAAACAAAAAAATATTTTTACGTTTAGAATCATATTAATAAACGCATTTAGTAACGTTTTACTAAACTTTGAGTTTATTGTTTGAAAGCTGTTTATTGAATTACTAATTAATTACCTATGATCGAGTTTTTCTCAGAAAAATATCAGGAGATGGAACTGAAAATGAAGTCCATTTCTAATGAAAACAAAATTGACTTTTACATTGATAAAATAAAAGTAATTGAAGAAACACTCGATATTCTTCGTAACTACATTCTTCAAAATAATTTTGAAAATGATGAAATTGAAATTTATTATTTCAAAAATTTAAAACCTACCATTGTATCTAAATTGGTAATCTATAAACGATTTCTTCAGATTGAATACGAAAAACCTCACGGTAGCACAAAAGAAAAAATTGCGCATTTGGAATGTGAGTTGAATCGACTTACAAGATATTGCAAGGCAAATGTTGTCTTTGTCAAATACATTCGTTCAGGTAAATCGAACCTCGACCAGGATTATTTTTTAAGAAGAAATGCAAAAGATCATCAAATGTTTGAATCGTTCGCAAGCGAAATAGATTACACAACGGGTACTGGTTTTGACTATCGTTTAGCAGTAATTCAAGCACACGATAAAATCGAACATCACTTGCAAGAACAGATAGACGCATTAAAAAATCCCTCCCTTAAAAATAATTTTGAAATTCCTTCCCAATACGACACCCAAGTTGGGAAAAAAAAGATGAATTGGACCATATCACAAGCTGACCTCGTTGAACTAATTTATGGTCTTTATTGTAGTAGAGCATTGAATCACGGAACTGCTGATATTAAAGAAATTACGTCTTATTTTGAAGATGTATTTAACGTGAAATTGAGCAATGTTTATCGTACATTTTTAGACATAAAAAGAAGAAAATCATTTGAAAGATTTTCATTCATTTCTTCTATGGCTGAGAAATTAGAGCACCTTGCAGATGAAAATTTTATATCAAACGAATGAGATTGAAAAAGGATGATTAATAAAACTCAATAAAATCAATGGTTTAACATTTTTTTTAATAAAAATCTTTCCCAAGTTGGGATGATATGGGGAAAGAAAAATATTCAAACCACAGACCTTTGTGACATAATCAATTAAAATTAATTTTTATGTCAGCAGTTATCATCACAGTAGAAGATTTAGAAAACTTTAAATCTGATTTATTAAGTCAATTAAAAGAATTTGTATTGACTAGTCCTGCAGTTCAAAGGACAGAAGTAAAACACGAACCGATTCAAACCAAATGGTTAAAGTCGTATCAAGTTCAACGACTTTTGGGTATCTCTCCAGGTACACTTCAAAACCTTAGAATCAATGGCACTTTGCCATATACCAAATTAGGTGGTACACTATTGTATAACAATGAAGACATTCAAAAGATTATCAATAGCAATATGCGAAACAACTTTGGCCTATGATACCGAATAATTCTTCGGTCAATTACATCAAGCATTTAACCGAAGTATTTTCAAAATTCTCATTAGAAGAAAAGCTTTCAGCATATCACATAAGTTTATACATCTCACTCTTTCAAATTTGGAATATGAATCGTTTTCAAAATCCTTTTACAGTTTTTCGTTCAGAAATTATGTTGATTTCTCGAATAGGTTCAAAGTCGACTTATCATCGTTGTTTATGTGATTTGGAAAAAATGGGTTATCTAATTTATATTCCATCGAAAAATGCGTTTGTTGGAAGTAAAATTGAAATAATTTCTTTTGACTATAGCAGTCCCACGAGTAGTACAGATTTGGGACATCAGAAAGAGCCAAGCAGTCCCACGGGAAGTACAGAAATGGGACAACCTAGTCCCACAGGAGGACATCAGAAAGAGCCAATATATAAACATATAAAACATAATAAACATATAAACTTAACTATAGAGCAAAATGAATTTTGCCAAGCAGAAAAATCACCAAAAAAGAAAGTTAAAAATTCTTCTTTTGAAGTTCCTAAATTGGAAAATGTAGTTGAATATTTCAAAGTCAAAAAACAATCTGAAATTGAAGCGCAGAAATTTTTCAATTACTTCGAATCAAACGGATGGAAAGTTGGAGGTAGAACACCGATGAAAAATTGGCAAGCATCAGCCAACAATTGGATGCTAAACACAGGGAAATATCAACCTAGTCTATTCCAAACCAAACCCGACAACCTACACACCAACCAAGACAAAGATTATTCAATCCCACTTTAGTATGTTTCCCCCTTTGGAGGGGGATTAAGGGGGAGGATAATCCAAAATTTAAAATTCTTAATCCAAAATCAAATAATGGTTCCATTCAAAATCCAAGACAACTACCGTTGCTTTGACTTCAAAGAATGCCTTGCATTTCTTTACAATCAAGGCCAAATGAAATACGGTAAACACTTTCGAATCAGAAAAGAAGATTACGAAATCATTTACAAATTACTCGTTTATGCCATTCGCGACAAAGAAAATTGTGAAATACATAAAGTAGATTTAGACAAAGGAATCTTATTACTCGGTCCAGTAGGTTGTGGCAAAACAAGTTTAATGACATTGATTAAACCATTTTTTCAAAATGAATTTCAATACAGAATCAAGCCATCAAGAGAAATCTCCTTTGAATTCATCAATGAGGGATATCCTACCATACTCAAATATGGAAAATCGACAAACGTATTTTGTTTCGATGATCTAGGAGTTGAAAAAAGTCTAAAACACTTCGGCAACGATTGCAATACGATGGCAGAAATACTTTTGAGTAGATACGATAATTTCATTCAATCAGGAATTCCAACCCACGCAACTACCAATCTGAATGCTGAAGAACTAGAAAAACTCTATGGTAATCGTGTTCGTTCTCGCTTACGAGAGATGTTCAATTTGGTCTCATTTCCGCAGTCCAATGAGGACAAGCGGAAATGAGCGAACCAAATGAATCCCGATTTCACATCGGGATCAATCCAATAAACGTAAGGTCGAATTGCAATTCGACCATTTTTATCAAATAAAAATAAAGAAAATGAAAACAAACACAGATTTCCTAAAACAGATAATCCAATACCCATTGGATAAAACGCAGTATTTCCAAGAAAAATACACCAAACGTCAAATAGTACTTCACCACACAGCAAGCAGTGGTAATGCAAAAAATGTAATTACAGGATGGAACAAAAATGCAGAACGTATTGGAGTAGCATTCGTGATTGATAGAGAGGGAATAATCCATCAAGCATTCAGTAGTGCACATTGGGCACATCATTTAGGTACACAAGAGTTGAATAATACTCTTTTGAATAAACAGTCCATTGGAATTGAATTATGTAATTGGGGACAGTTAAAACTTCAAAAAAGCAAATATGTAAACTATCTAAATCAAGAAATTCCACTTGATGAAGTCTATGTCTATGATTCTCCTTTTAGAGGTTCATTTTATTATCAAAAATACACCGACAAGCAACTTGAATCATTGAAAAACCTCATCCAATACTTATGTGAGTTTTATAAAATACCGAACAATTACAAATCCGAAATGTGGGATATTTCAAGGTCGTCCGCTTTGAGCGGAAGTCCTGGAATATATACTCACGTTAGTTTTAGGAAAGATAAATCGGATTGCCATCCACAGGAGACATTGGTAGACTTACTAAAAAATGATAAACATATTTATTAATTCGCACATTTAAATTATTAGAAATTGTGTACTTTCATAGACTAATAGATAGTTTCAGCTTAAGTTTTGTTATAATTGAAGTAGATATTAACATTTTCAAATACAACCAACTAATTTGTATCTTTCTAATAAATAAATACTTATAAGTGTAATTAACTAAATTTTGTTAAAAAAAACAATAAAGTTTAGTGATAACTAAACAAAATGTATAAATTTGCGTTAAAAGAAATAGAAGAGATTGAAGGTAGGATATCATTTTTTAAATTGATTAAAGATGATGTTTGCGAATTTGATGAATTTATTGAACAATGTAGATTGGATGGAGGACTAGAAAGTGAGATTACTCAATTACAAACTAGAATGCAGTTTGTTGCAGATTTAAAAACACTTCCGGAACAAAAATTTAGAGATATTACACCAAAAAATGACGCTCATAAAGAATATGAAATAAAAACAAAACATCTAAGAGTTTATTTATTTCATGATAAATCAAATGGACGAGTAATCGTTTGCGGTGGTAAAAAGACAACACAAAAAAAGGATATTGGCCATTTCAGGAACATTAAAAAAACATATTTTAAACAGAACTGATTATGAAAACTAAGCAAGAATTATTTCAAACAAAAGAATACTGGATAGATGAATTACAAAATGAAATTTATCGCCAAGTATCTGAATTCATGAAAAAAAATGAGTTGAACCAAATTCAATTAGCAAATCAATTAGGAGTTTCTAAAGGATATGTTTCACAAATTTTAAATGGAGATTGTAATTTTACATTGAAGAAAATTGTTGAACTTTCATTAGCATTAGGTAAAGCACCTATCGTTAATTATGTTGACACAATTGAATATTTTGAAAATCAAAAATATTCTCATCACTTCCTTAAAAATTCAAATAATTTATTTCCGATTGTTTGTTCTAATAATACAAATGAAATATTTGAAAATGTAAATAGTTTAAGTGGTTTTTCTATTGACATTACTAAGTCAAATAATAGTAACAATTATGAAGTTTTAGCTGCTTAAAATGGAAAAACAAATTAACATCGGTATTCATCAGATTAAAGAATTAGAATTTAGTATTATTCCTAAAAAAGAGATAAAAGAAGATTCTATTAAAATTAATTTAAGTGTAAATACACAAATTTACAAAGAAGAAGATTTGTTTGAGATATTCATTACTGTTGATTTACTAAATAATGACGACAATCAAAATTTAGTACACATTAAAGTTTCAAATATCTTTAAAGTAGAAAATATTCTTCAATTTGAAAATGAAGAAAAAACACATTTAAATATACCCGATGGTGGTTTAGTGACAATGTTAAGTTTATCGATTTCTCATGCTCGAGCATTATTAGCTAAGAATACTTCTGGTTCAGTATATGAAAATTTCCATGTACCAATCGTAAACCCAACCGAAATTGCAAAACAAGTATTTAAAAAATAATTAAATATTTCCTCAACATGCTTTCCCCGCTTCCCACAGAACAGCGCGCTTAGGGAAAGCTTTTTTATATATTAAACATTCATTTAATTTACTATATTTTAATAGAATTTAGAAGCTATTTAAAACATTAAATAGTAAATTTAGCGAATAGAAAATATATATTACCTATGGCATTATTTCAACAAACCGTTCTAAAAAAATACATAGAATCACTTGATTCAAACAAAATAGATCAACAATGGGAAAAATTCAAATCCATTTTTCACAATGTCGAAAAACAAAACAACATTCGTAATAGTAAGGAAGAACAGTTTCAAGAAGGTTTTTTAAGAGAATTATTTGTTGGAGTTTTAGGATATACAATCAATCCAGATGAAAACTTCAATTTATTAACCGAATTAAAAAATGTTGCCAATAGTAAAAAAGCAGATGGGGCAATATTAATTGATGGAAAAGCTGTTGCAGTTATTGAGTTAAAAGGTACAGAAACAACAGATTTAAACAAGATTGAAGTACAAGCATTTGGCTATAAAAACAACCAACACAATTGTACATATGTTATCACTTCAAACTTTGAAAAAATACGTTTTTACATTGAAAATACAATTCAACAAGAAGAGTTTAATTTATTTACATTAAACAAAGAACGTTTTCAATTATTATATACCTGTTTGTCTTGGGAAAGCATCAGTAAAAATATTCCAATACAAATATTGAACGAATCAGTATCTAAAGAAAATAAAATAACAAAAGATTTATACAAAGATTATTCTGAGTTTAAACGTGAATTATTTTCAAGTTTAGTAGGCTTAAATCCACAGTATGACAAGTTATTGCTGTTCAAGAAAAGTCAAAAATTACTAGATCGTTTTCTTTTTATATTTTTTGCTGAAGACACTTCATTATTACCAACCAATCTTATTTTCAGAATAAATACAGAGTGGCAAAATTTAGTTGCTTCGCGTGTTCCGGTCTCTTTATACGACCGTTACAAAATGTATTTTAACGATCTTAATCAAGGTGCGAAAGTTACTTTACCTGCGTTTGGTAAGAAAACAGGTGAAGCAATTACTGCAGAATTTGAAATCTTTGCATACAATGGTGGATTGTTCCATCCAGACGAAATACTAGACACAATTAAAATTGATGACACATTACTGTATAATTACACGCAGAAAATGAGTCATTATAATTTTGACAGTGATGTAGATGTAAATATTTTAGGGCATATTTTTGAAAATTCATTAAATGAAATTGATGAAATAAAATCTGAAATAGAAGGAAATGTCCTTGACAAAACTAAAACAAGAAGAAAAAAAGATGGTGTTTTCTATACACCAAAATATATAACAAAGTATATAGTTGACAATACCGTTGGTAAATTATGCTCTGAGAAGAAAATTGAAATTCAACTTCAAGATGAAGACTATGTAACAGATAAAAAACTCCAAACTAAAACCAAAAAAGCATTACTTGATAAACTTGCCGATTATAGAAGTTGGTTATTACAACTTACCATTTGCGATCCTGCTTGTGGTTCGGGGGCATTTTTAAATCAAGCTTTGGAATTTTTGATTGCAGAACACAGATACATTGATGAGCTTCAAGCAAAATTAATGGGTGACGCAATGATATTAAGTGATATAGAAAATAGCATCTTAGAAAACAATATTTACGGTGTTGATTTAAACGATGAAAGTATTGAAATTGCTAAACTTTCATTGTGGTTACGTACTGCTCAAAAAGGTAGAAAGCTAAATTCATTAAATAATAATATTAAGTGTGGAAATTCATTAATTGATGATGTATCGATTGCAGGAGAAAAGGCGTTTTCTTGGGAGAAAGAATTTCCTGATGTTTTTGCAAAAGGTGGATTTGATGTTATTATTGGAAATCCGCCTTATGGTGCATACATTGATCAAACTTCAAAAGATTTTTATCAAAATAAATTTGAAACTTTTCAAGGTAACTTTGAAATTTATTTCTTTTTTATTGAATTAGTTTCCATTTTACTAAAACCTTTTGGTACAATTGGTTATATAACACCTGATACTTGGATTAAAATACCTCAAGCAAAGAAATTAAGAGAACATATTTTATTAAATTATGGAATAAATAATATTAATATCTATAATCAATCTGTATTTGCAGATGCAAGTGTAAATGCAATAGTTTTTATTTTAACGCATAAAAAAATTAATGAAGAATGTGAAATAATTGATTATAACATTGGTAATGATTCTGAAAGTATCAAAATAAGTAATTGGAATAATTCAGAAGATAAGCAATTTCAGGTATTCCAAAATAATAAAGACATAAAATTAATCGATAAAATAAAAAGAAAATCTAAAGAGGGTTCAATTTTTTTAGATGTATGTCAAGGATTAGTACCATATTCTACGGAACATTTATCAAAAGAAGAAATTAAAAATAGAATATACCACAGTAAAACGAAAGTTAATGAAAACTATGGTATATGGATTCAAGGTAAAGCTATAAATCGATATAACATTAATTTATCAAAAATTGAATATTTGCACTATGGGAATTGGCTTCATAGACCTAGAAAACAAAAATATTTTTCGTCTGAAAGAATTTTGATACAAGAGATTACTGGTGGTTCTCCAGCTAGAATTTCAGCCGTATCATATAGTGATATTTTATACCATGATCCTGGTATAATTTCTTGCATTAATATCTCAAAATTAAGTACGTTATTCTTATTAGCTCTTATAAACTCAAAATTATTTTCTTGGTATAATGTAAAAAATTCGCCAAAAGGAAATAGAACTACATTTCCTAAAATATTAATTGGAGATATTAGAAAATTTCCAATAAAAGATGTGAAAAATGAAATACAAAATGAATTTATATTCAAAGTTAATCTGATGAACGAATTGAATAATCAATTAAATACGTTATTAAATAAGTTTACATATTTTTTTTCAAATCAATACCAAATTGAAAAACTACCGACCAAACTCGAAAAGTTTTATGAATTATCCTTTAATGATTTCATCAAGGAACTCAATAAATCTATTAAAACTGTAAAAGGTACTCCATTAAGCAAAAAAGATGAGTTTGAATGGATTGATTTATTTGAAGAGAATAAACAAAAAGCTCTTTCTCTGAAATCTGAAATAGATAAAACAGATAAAGAGATAGATCATATGGTTTATGCTTTATATGAGTTAACTGAGGAGGAGATTAAGATTGTTGAGGGATAATTAATTATGGATAAAGTTGAGTTTACTCTTTCTCCAA
>CALPRR020000089.1 GCA_943326025.2 Candidatus Kuenenia stuttgartensis
CTCAAGTTGAAGTTGGAGTTAATTATGCAATCGTCATTTCAACAAATGCAGGTTTATGGCGCTATGTAATTGGTGATACAATTAAATTTACATCCAAAACACCTTATCGTTTTGTGATTACAGGAAGAACGAAATCATTTATTAATATTTTTGGTGAAGAGTTAATTGTAGAAAATGCGGAACAAGCAGTTGCAATAGCGTGTGAAGAAACTAACGCAAAATTGAAAGAATATTCTGCAGGACCAATTTATATGAATGAACATTCCAAAGGTGGACACGAATGGGTATTTGAGTTCTCAGAAAGTCCAACAGATTTTAGTCTTTTTTCCGATAAATTAGATGCAACTTTAAGAGCCTTAAATTCTGATTACGATGCAAAACGCACGAAAAATTTAATCATGGATTTTCCTAAAATTAATATTTTAAAACCTGGTACGTTTGATGCATGGTTAAAATCGAAAGGAAAATTGGGTGGGCAAAATAAAATTCCACGTTTAATGAATGATCGTTTAATATTGGATGAATTACTGAATTTTGAGCAGAATTAAATTGAAATATTTGATTGTATTTGTTGGGATTTTTATCTCACTGATCGCTGATGCTCAAAATTATCAGTGGAACGAGAAAATGAAACTTAATCTTGATTCTACTGGTATTTGGAATGTGGATGTTCTAGGGAATATTTATTTAACGAATAAGGAATTACTTCAGAAGTATGATTCAATCGGTGTTTTAAAATTTTCTCAAAGTCAGAAATCGATAGGTCGTATTTCATCTATTCAGCCTATAAATACAATGAAAGTAATTGTTTTTTCAGAGGAACAACAGCAATTTTGTATTTTAGATAATACTTTGACACAGTTTGAGCCATGTATCGATTTAATGGATAATGACATCGGCAATGCAACTTCTGTTATAGTTTCAGCTCAACCCGATAAATTTTGGGTATACGATCAGTTGAATTCTCGTTTGCATTTGTTATCACTTGGTCAAACCAATCAAAAACAGGATATTGAGAATTTAAAAGGTGTTTTGAATTCTGCTCAATTTAGTTTTGTTACAGAAAAGAATTATCAATTGTTTTTGGTTGATTCTACAAAAGGAGTTTATGTTTTAGATTTATATGGTTCATTAGTTGATTTGCTTGATTTTAAAGGTGTGGTAAGTGTTAGTGCAGATGAAACGCATTTGTTTTTATTTCAGAAAACGCAATTAATCATCATCAATAAAGAAACGAAAGCTTTAATTGAAATAAAACTTCCCGACTCTGAAATAATTGATTTTAAGAAAAGTGGAGAGTTCTTTTATTTTAGGACCCAAAATCAAATTAAAAAATACACATTAAATTTTCAATAAAACAGTTGCTGTTAAGCGCAAAATTTGTAATTTAGGAACCCTGTTTAGGTAATTTAAACACACTCAAAAAATTAATACTATGCATATTGCAATCGCTGGAAATATTGGATCAGGAAAAACAACGTTAACAAATTCTTTAGCAAAACATTACGGTTGGGAAACACATTTAGAAGATGTGGAGCAAAATCCTTATTTGAATGATTTTTATGAAGACATGCAACGTTGGTCATTTAATCTTCAGATTTATTATTTGAATAGTCGTTTTACACAAATTCAAGAAATAAAAGAAACGGAGAAAAATGTGATTCAAGATCGTACGATTTATGAAGATGCATTTATTTTTGCTCCTAACTTACATTCAATGGGGTTAATGACAACAAGAGATTTTGAAAATTATTTTTCATTATTCAATCTAATGGATTCTTTTGTTGCAGCGCCTGATTTATTGATTTATTTGAGAGCGAGTGTACCTACTTTAGTAAACCATATTCAAGCAAGAGGTAGAGATTACGAAGAAAGTATTCGTTTAGATTACTTGAAACGTTTAAATGAGCGTTACGAGGCTTGGATTTCTACGTATGATAAAGGTAAATTATTAATTATTGATATTGATAACAATCGTTTTCATGATGATCAAGAAGATCTAGGGAAAATTATCAATGCAATTGAAGCAGAAATTAACGGTTTATTCTAATAAAATAGATTCTAAAAATCTATTATCTAATTTTCTAATGTCTAATATATGATAGTTGTAACTGGAGCTGCAGGTTTTATCGGAAGTTGTTTGGTAAGTAAATTAAACAAAGAAGGATTTAATAACATCGTAGTTGTTGATGATTTTTCTAAAACTGAAAAAGCAAATAATTTAGAAGGAAAAACCATTCAAGCAAAAGTTGGAAGAAAAGATTTTATCGCTTGGTTGAAAGATTTTGCGAAAGAAGTAGATTTCATCTATCACATTGGAGCAAGAACAGATACAACTGAATTTGATAAAGCTATTTTTGACGAATTAAACGTTAATTATTCAAAAGCAATTTGGGAAATTTGTGTAGAACATCAAATTCCTTTAGTTTATGCAAGTTCTGCTGCAACTTATGGATTAGGTGAATTCGGTTACAAAGATGATCATTCAATTATACCAAGTTTAAAGCCTTTGAATCCTTATGGAGATTCGAAAAACGATTTTGATATTTGGGTTTTGGAACAAACTAAATTCCCACCTTTTTGGGCTGGTTTGAAATTCTTCAATGTTTACGGTCCAAATGAATACCATAAAGGAAGAATGGCGAGTGTAATTTTCCATACATTCAACCAAATACAAGCAAATGGGGGAATGAAATTGTTCCGTTCTCATAATCCAAATTATACAGATGGAGGTCAATTACGTGATTTCGTTTACGTGAAAGATGTTGTTTCAGTTTGTTTATTTTTAATGAATGACAAACCAACTTCAGGTATCTATAACTTGGGTTCAGGAAAAGCGAGAACATTCCTAGATTTAGCTAAAAACACGTTTAAAAACGTTGATAAACCTGAAAATATTGATTTCATTGATACACCAATCGATATCCGTGATAAATACCAATATTTCACTGAAGCAGATATGTCAAAACTAATCGGTGAAGGATATAAAATTCCTTTTCACACCTTAGAAGAAGGTGTTGCTGATTATGTGACGAATTATTTGTCGAAAGAGGCTTATTATTAAGAATTTATTTCCCTCCTTGAGGAGGTGTTGAGGGAGGTGAAGCGGTGTCTATTTTTAATATTTATCAGTTTATTCCTAAGTCTTTTCTTTTACAATGAGTTATATTATTGATATTTAGAGTGAAAATCATAATCACTTTATCTCAAATTGTCACCCCTCTTATCTCCTACCGATAGTTATCGGTACAAGCTCTCAAAGGGAGAAAAATGAATCAATTTAGAATTTCGAAGGTAGTTGAGTGGTGTCCGAAAATTCAATATAAACTATCTCAAACAAAACTCCAACACAGTATCCATAAACTCTTCAGGAGCTTCTGCATGAACCCAATGTCCTGCATTTTCAATTGTTTTTAATTGAATATCGGGAAACACTTCTTCTAATGATTCTATGTCGTCGTCTAAGATGTAATTGGATTGTTCACCTCTAATAAATAGAGTAGGCAAGAAAACTACAGTTGTTGTTAAAGCAGATAAAATCTCCGTCATTTCACGTTCGAGAACTTTAATGTTCATTCTCCAAGCTAATTTTCCTTTTTCAATCCAATATAGGTTTTTTAAAAGGAATTGTCTTGTGCCGTATGAGTCTACATATTGAGTAAGAATAGATTCTGCAACACTTCGAGAGTTTACAGTTGTCAAATCGATTGCATGAAGTCCTTTAAGGATTTCAGCATGATGCATCGGATATTGTTTGATGCCAATATCTACAACAATTAATTTTTCTAAAAGGGTTGAATGATTTTGAGCAAATGTAATAGCAACTTTTCCACCCATTGAATGGCCTAGTAGTAAGATTTTTGAAAGATTTAAATCATTTATTAATTCTAATAAATCATCAGCCATTAGTTGGTATGAAAACTCATCGCTCCAATCAGAATGACCATGATTTCTTAAATCTACAAGAATTACTCTATAATATTCTGCTAGCTTTTTAGCGTGTGTTTGCCAGTTGTCTGAAAAACCAAATAAACCATGAAGTATAACGAGAGGTTGACCTTCTCCCATTTCACGATAATGTAATTTCATGATGTTTTGGGTTTAAAAAACGAAGTAATGAGTAATGATACTTAAGAAATTTGGAGATTCCATCGTGTTAGATGAAAGTTCTACAGAAGATTCTTCATCTTTATCACATGATTTTTCGCAATCAGATTTAGTACATTCAGTTGAAGATGATTTTTTGTCAGCGTACTCTTTTGATGAAGTTTTTCCAACCGTAAATTGTTTGTCGTTCATTTTAGAAAGAATCGAAACAATTTCGTCAACTGTAATTTTATCTTTATCAAATGCGATTTCAGCTGTGTTGAATTTTCGTCCTTCTTTAAAATCAAATTCTACAGTACTTACAGCATTCGTTGCTCCTAATTCTTTACGGATACTTGCTCCACACCCCATTACACAAGTCATTCCTGAAATTTCAGCAGTTAAAAGGCGATTTACTTCCACTTTTGGAGCTTCAATTGTCGCTTTATGGCTCTCTTTTCTAATTACTTCGGATTTATTATCATTTGAAGAACAAGAAAAGGCAAGTGTACCAACTAAAACAGCATAAATCACTTTCATAATTACTAAAATTTTGTTTTACAAATGTACTTGAATTTGTTAAAAGCCACTATAAAAAAATGTTAAATTAATTCGATTTCACCACTTTCTGAATTGATTGTTCTCCATTTTCAAATAAAACTTCGATGTAATAAATACCTGTTGAAAATTCAGATAAATTGATGGCGTTTTTCTCTCCTTTATTTAAAGGGTTTATGCTATTGATTCTTTGACCTATTGAATTCTTAAGTGTAATTGAGTTTATATTAAATTCAGAATTATTTTTAATGTTAATAATGTCATTTGTTGGATTTGGGTAAAGTAGGAATCCTGATGCTTCGTTATTATTTAATCCTAAATTTGATTCAATTGTAATGTTTTTGTAATAAGTATTGTAGTTCATATTAAGATCGTAATAACTTAATCCAACTAAGTATTGACCAGGGTTTTGATATGAATGAATCTGATTAAATGTTCCGTTTGTAGAGCTTCCATCACCAAAATCCCAATGGTAGTCAGAAGAATTGGTGTAAATTGATTGAAATTGAATGTTTTGGTTTTGAATAAAATTACCAGTAGCAATAATTCCACCAGTATTGATGTCTAAAGTATCCCAAGAGATGTCGAATCCAGCAGAAGTAATATAAATGTCTGAACTCCATTCAAAAAATACATTTCCAGAATTAGCAATAAAACTTGTGGTATTAAGGATTCCTGAAATTGAAACAAGCAAAGATGAGTTTTGGTCAGGGCCATCGTAAATTTTCAAGAAATCATAATTTTGTTCAGTATCAAATGAATTTAGGGTAATTCTAATTGGTTTAATTGTTGAAGGCTGAATTAGGAAGTTACAATTTTCATTATCACTATAATTATTGTTTTCAGTACCTGAATCATATAATTTCCCAACGTGTAAATTACTATAGGAATCTGAACAAATGAAATAAGTATTTACGATGGTAATAAAATCAATTTTAGTGATTGAATCTTCTCCAAATGCATTTTTTACAACTAGTTTTACAGGATAAGTACCAACTGCAGGATAGCTTATGACTGGATTTTGAGAAGATGAATTAAATGTGTTTGCACCAATAAATTCCCAAGTCCATGTAGTTGGAAGGTTTAAAGATAAATCCGAAAATGTAATAGGATTATTTATTGAAGTTGAAAAAGTTGAAGCGGTGAAATTTGCAATTGGTGGATTGTTATTTTGAATAATAGTTACAGCGTAATCTTCAAATTGTCCAAATACTGGATTTGTACAAGCATCAAAACCAATCTCTTCATTTGTGCCAATTCTTAATCTTAAAGGTGTGTTGTAAACAGTGTTTCCTGATATTATGATATTGCTAATGTGAATTGTCTTTTTGATGTCAGAGCTATAAATAACTTCATTTACTTCGAAAACACCATTATTATTGTAATCTATCCACGCTTTTCCAAATTCTAAACCTGAATTAAATTCTAAGTTGTAAACTGAACCAGCCACTAATGATGTGCTTTGAGAACATGAGAAATCTTGGTAAGACTCGTTTTTACTGAATTGACTCGTCTTATTGATTGCATTAAAAGTTACTTTCGAAATTCCTTTTATTGTTGAAGGATAAGTTGTTTTGGGTTTGCAAATAGCTCCAGTTAAACTTCCATCATTTGTAATCGAAATAAAATCAATCAGTGTTAAAGTGTCTGGTGAATTACAAATTCCTGTTCCATTTGCAATTAAGCGAATAGTATAATTTCCAACAGTTGTATATGTATGTGTTAGCGTGTCGCTTGTACTTGTAGTTCCATCTCCTAAGTCCCAATGAAACTGAATTGCATTTGTGCTAAAATTATAAAAATGAACGCTCGATGGAGCACTACAGCTGATTTTCTTGTCAACATTAAAATTGGCAATGACTTCGGATGTGTAAATTTCTCCAATACCAACAGCATGCCACGCATTTGTTACAGCGATTACTTCTGGGCTGCATTCGCCATATAAGTCAATTGCTGACTGAATAGAGTAAAATCGAGCATCATTATAATTAGAGTTAGCTGTTAGAAATGAAGTTAAATTGCGATAACTAATTTCAGCAGCTTTTGTTATACCGATTCCTGTGACATTATAATTATCATTTAAATCATTTGTTCCTGAACCACCATTAACGAGTAAATAGAACCAATAATTTTGAACACCTGAATTACTGTGAACTCCACCGTTATCAAAGTTTGGATCAGTTACCCAATGATTTCCAAAATAGGTGTCAGGGTCATTTTTAGCATTCGGATTACTCATATCTCTAAATCCATTACCTGTTATATTAAATTGGTCTCCCATTAGATAATTAGCAGTTGTTGGGTTTTTATAAAAGTCGATGACCACACCAAAAATATCACTGAAAGATTCGTTCAAAGCGCCTGATTCATTCATGTATTGAAGATTTGCGGTGTATTGAGTTACAGCATGCGTTAATTCGTGACCGACAACATCTAAAGAAGTTAAAGCTGAATAGTTTATTCCATCTCCATCACCATAAGTAATATTAGTTCCATCCCAAAAAGCATTTACAAAGTTAGTATCGTAATGAACAAAGCTATTTATTGTTGCATTAGAATTATCAAAGGAGAATCTGTTAAAAGTAGATGAATAATAATCATAAAAAGCTTCTGAACCGAAGTGAACATCCAATGCTGCATCATCTTGATTTTGAGTTGAAGTCCAAATGTTATCGCTATCAGTAAAGTTTGAATAATTTGAATAATCAGTTCCATTATTTAAATTAAACGTGTTTATGCCATTACCACGTCCAGTTTCAGTTAAATGATAATTTGAACCTTGTTGATTTGTGGTGATTGGTCTAACACCATTGTATTTAGTGTGAGCGGTACCAACAACATCTGTATGATGAATTCGATTTACTTCTTTTAATACTTTTCCATTTTCTGCGTCGATGTAAAAGTATTTTCTTGCCAAAGGTTTAGCAGAATAAATATCTGTTTTATAACAAAGTTTGAAACTGTTATTGATTAATATATAGTTTAATTCAGGTTGAGGGAATTCATTTTCTTTCCAAAAATAGCTCTCGCTTTTTAATTTTGATTTACCGATTTTTATAGCGTCATCACTTTTTATTGTTGGAGTATCATTATTAAAGTCAGAGACTTTAGAATATTCTCCATTTCCAGAAACGATTACATCATTTTTTGAATGAATAATAAAAGTGAAATCTTCAATTAAAATTGATTTATAATAAAATTTGTAACGTGAATGAGTATAACCAATTTTGTCAGTTTCTTTTGATGAAATTTTAAGATTTATGTCTTTATTTAATTTTAAAACCCCCATTAAAAAAGAAATTTCATCTGTTGATTTTACTTTTGCATCCGTTCTTAATTTGAAATATTGAATAGTGTTATCGTTTGGATTTAGTTTGATTTTTATCGCATTAGGCACATGTTTTTCACAAGCTGAACCATTGATTTCTTGAGAATAAGACACAGATATGGTAAGGAACAATAATGTAATCAGCGAAATCAATCTGGAAATGAAATGATGAGTGTTTTTTTCTTTTTTCATAGTTAGATGAATTTTCGTTAAACTGTACAACCAAATATATCAATTTTAAATAATTAGAAGTTAATTTTCATTTGTTATGTAGTAATAAATGATTAAAATGTCATTCAAACATCTTTTTAGGAAAGATTGGGATATAAATTGAAATGAAACAGTATATTTTTAATTAGCTTTGTAGTATAAATCTCAATAATATGTTAATCAAAGAAGCAGTTTTCGTAGTATCAAATACAGATCATAAATTAAGTCCAGCTGATGGAATGCCTGAATACGCATTTATTGGTCGTTCTAATGTTGGGAAATCTTCGTTGATTAATATGTTGACAGGAAATAAAAAGTTAGCAAAAACTTCAGGAACACCTGGTAAAACACAATTGATTAATCATTTTCTAATCAATAAAGAATGGTATTTGGTCGATTTACCTGGATATGGTTATGCAAAAACATCTAAAAAGATGCGTGCTGAATTTGAGGTGTTTATTTCTGAATATTTAATGAAAAGAGAGACATTAATGAATGTTTTCGTTTTGTTAGATTCTCGGTTAGATCCTCAGCAAATTGATCTTGAATTCATGAATTGGTGTGGAGAGAAGCAAATTCCATTTTGTATGGTTTTCACCAAAATTGATAAAATTTCGAGTTCTATTCTTGCAAAGAATTTAGCGAAGTACAAAAAAGAAATGATTAAATATTGGGATGAAATTCCACCAATTTTCACAACATCAAGTGAGTCTGGTTTTGGAAAAGAAAAAGTCTTGAATTACATTGATGGGATTAATAAAGCGATAAAAGAAGTAGAATAATAGTTGAGCGAAATGATAGTAGAACAAATATATACAAAGTGTTTAGCAGAAGCAGCTTATTACATTGAAAGCAATGGTGAAGCAGCTGTGATTGATCCATTGAGAGAATCTGCTCCTTACATTGAAATGGCTGAGAAAAATGGTGCGAAAATTAAATACGTTTTCGAAACACACTTTCATGCTGATTTTGTGAGTGGACATATTGATTTAGCCAATAAAACAGGTGCTTCAATTGTTTTTGGTCCAACTGCAAATACACATTTTGAATCTATTATTGCTGAAGATAATCAAGAATTCAAAGTAGGTGCTTTAACGGTAAAAGTATTACATACACCAGGACATACACCAGAATCAGTTACGTATTTGTTGATTGATGC
>CALPRR020000090.1 GCA_943326025.2 Candidatus Kuenenia stuttgartensis
TCAGAAAAACTTTATTTAGACTCTATTTTCAGTTTTTCAGATGGCAATCAAATTAAGTTCACTGATATAAAATTTTATTTTTCAGAAATAACAAATGAAAATTCCAAAACATTAATTGATGCCGCACTTTTTAACTATAGTTTTTCTGGTAATTCATTTTTTTCAAAAACAGGAGATTATTTAGATTTCAAATCAATAAAAGGATATTTAGGCGTAAATAATGACAATCACAAAGACCCTTCAGCTTTTCCGAATTCAAGTCCTTTAAATATAATGAATTCGGATGGAATGCATTGGGGATGGAATACTGGATATTCATTTGTTCAAATCGAAGCAAGAGCTGATACGCTAAATGATGGAATTAAAAATTTCAATCATACAATTGTTTTTCATGTTGGTACAGATCAATTTTTACAAAATCTAAATTATTCAAATTTAAATTGGCAAAGTATAGGAAATTACACTTATCAACTTGCCTTTAAATTAGATATGAAAGATGTTTTTGAAATTAGTACTCAACCAATAAATATTAAAACGGAGTTCATGACTCATAGTAGTGCTGGTCAAGAAGCTTTAAGTTTAAAAGTGATTCAGAATTTTAAATCCGCTTTAAATCCAATGTAAAATGAAAAGTGTATTTATATTATTTATCGGAATTATTATTTTCCTTTCCTGCAAGAAAGAAAAAGTAGGTCATCAAACAACTCCATATACATTAGAAATTCCTTCTCATTTCCCTAGTATGATAATCCCTGAAGACAATCCTATGACAATTGAAGGTGTTGCCTTAGGAAGAAGATTATTTTATGAAAAAATGTTAAGTGGTGATAATTCGATGTCTTGTGCATCATGTCATTCACCATCTGCTGCTTTTTCAGACACAGCTCAGTTTTCAACAGGAATAGACAAACAAAAAGGAACTAGAAATTCAATGGCTTTATTTAATTTAGGTTGGCAAAATTATTTTTTCTGGGATGGAAGATCAGCTACATTAGAAGAACAAATTTTGGAACCTGTTCCTAATCCTATTGAGATGCATCAATCATGGAAAGATGCTGTATCTAAATTAAGCACTGATATTTCCTATAAAAATGATTTTTTCTTTGCATTTAATACAAAGGAATTTGATTCAACACATGTTTCGAAGGCAATCGCACAATTTTTAAGAACATTGATTTCTGGTTCTTCGAAATATGATGTCATGTATAAACATTCAAATAACATGAGTTTATCATCATCAGAAAACTCAACACTACAATCGGTTACACCAGAAGAATGGGCCGGTTATGATTTATTTAAAAGCTTAAACGGAGCAGATTGTTTTCATTGTCATAATGGACCTTTAATGCAAGTTGAAAAATTCAGTAATAATGGATTAGATCAAAGCTTTACAGATTTAGGAAGAGGTGCAATCACTAAAAACCTAAATGATAACGGTAAATTTAAAGTGCCTTCTTTAAGAAATATCGCTTTATCTTCTCCATATATGCACGATGGCCGATTTAAAAATTTAGATCAAGTTATCAATCACTATTCTAATGGAGTAAAACAAAGCCCGACAATTGATCCAAAAATGGAATTTGCTTTTCAAGGAGGAACTCAACTAGACTATCAACAAAAATCTTTGTTGAAAGCGTTTTTAATGACGCTTACAGATTATAAATTCATCAATAATCCAAATTTTAGGGAGCCTTGAATTAAAGTTATAAAGCAAACTAATATAATTCAAGCTTTCTAAATGATTGAAATGTTAATTATTTTTTCCTTGTGATAGTAATTTTGTAACTTTGCGTTGGAATATTTATTTCAAGTAACTTATTTATAGTTTATTCGTTTAATATACCAGAAAAATAAGTTTGTAATATTGCTTTAAACTCCAACTAATGACGGAAGAAAAAAGACAAACAACAGAAGAGAAAGCTCTAAAAATTAATTTAACTAGAGATATATACGGATGTTTTGCAGAAATTGGTGCAGGACAAGAGGTAGCTGCTAATTTTTTTAGAGCAGGAGGTAGTTCAGGTACCATAGCATATTCACAATCTGCATACGACATGAAAGTTTCAGATTCAATGTATGGAGAAGCTTCTCGTTATGTTTGCGAAGAAAGACTTTTAACAATGTTGGAAACGGAATACGAAACAATGAAATTTCGTTTACCAGAAAAAAATAAAGATACTCGCTTTTTTGCTTTTTGTAATACTGTAGAATCACTAAATTATCATAAAACGAATCAAGGTCAAGGTTGGGTTGGTATTCGTTTTCAATTAAGTTTAGATTCGAAGCCAAATGATATTATTCTACATGTCAAAATGCATGATACAAGCAACAAGAGTCAACAAGATGCTCTTGGAATTTTGGGTGTTAATTTAATACATGCAGCATATTTCCACAATGACAATCTAGAAGACTTTTTGGAAGATTTAGTTCATCGTTTACCAAGAGAACGAATGGAAATAGATATGCTCCGTGTTTCAGGCCCAGATTTTGAAAAAATTGACAATAGAATTATCGCTTTAAATTTGGTAAAAAAAGGAATTACCGATGCGACTATGTTTGATTTATGTGGTAATGTCCTTCAACCTGCTACAGCTCTTTATAAAAGAAATATACTTCTTATGCGAGGTCGTTTTAGACCTGTGACGAAAGTTCACATCGATATGATTGAGAATGGAACAACCAATTTCATGAAAGAAGAAGAAGTAGAACCCGAAAATGTAAGTCTTATTTTAGAATTAACCTTAAAAGATTTGACAGCTGATGGTAAAATTTCAGATAAGGATTTCGTAGATAGAGCTGAATTACTTGGAACATTGGGATACACTGTAATGATTTCAAACTACTTGAAACATTACAAAATGGTTGATTATTTAGCAAATATTGCCAAAGGCAAGAAAATGGGCTTAATCTTAGGTGTTTATAACTTACATACAATTTTTGATGAACGTTTTTATGACAATTTACCAGGTGGACTTTTAGAGGCATTTGGTAAAGGTTTTGGTCACAATGTGAAATTGTATGTATATCCAGCAATCAATGTAGATACTGGTGAAATGTATACTCTGGAAAATGTTAAAATACCAGATCATTTAAAAGGACTTTTAACCTACATGAAGGATAATAATAAAATTGATTCAGTCAAAGAATTTGATCAAAGTCAATTGCATATTATGTCAGACGATGTACTTTCTAAAATACGAAACAGTGCTACTATGTGGGAAGATGATGTTCCTGAAGTAGTAGTAAAGGCAATAAAATTTTACGAACTGTTCGGCTATTCTCAACCTTCAGTAGAACTACCAATTTCAATATAAGAAACTATGCCTCACATTAAAAACGCACAAATTAGATTTAGGATTATTGACAGATGTTTAAGAAACAACTTTCGTCCTTTCCCTACAAAAAAAGATTTAAGAGAGGCGTGTGAAGAGGCACTTTATGGTCTAGCTGAAGGCGCAAATATTTGTGACTCAACAATTGAAAAAGATATGTTTGCAATGAAAATGGAGCACGATGCCCCTATAGCCTATAGCAAACGAAATAGTGGTTATTATTACAAGGATGAAAATTTTTCAATCAATGATATTCCGCTTTCTGAAGATGATTTAAATTCAATCAAATTTGCAGCTAAAACATTAATGCAATTCAGAGATGTAGATTTATTCAAACAATTTGGAAATGCAATTGATAAAATTGTAGACCGTATTAATATCTCTTCAAATCCAGCTGATCAAGATGTTTCAAATTATGTTCAATTTGAGTCAGCCTTATCGAATGGAGGAAGTGAATATTTATCTGATTTATTAAGTGCAATTAAAGACAGTCAATTAGTCACTTTTGTTTATACGAGTTATGTTTCCGATAAACCAAAAGCACGAAAAGTTGTACCATTATTACTAAAAGAATATCGAAACAGATGGTATTTAATTTCTTTTGATCTTGATAAACAAAGTGTTATTACATATGCTTTAGAACGTATATCTGAATTAGTTATTACAGAAGAATATGGAATTAAGCCGAAAGATTTTGATCCTGATATCTTTTTCAAACATGCAATTGGAATCACAAGTGGGACTGATGAACCAATGACTATTCATTTTAAAGCAGATAAAGTTTCATCAAAATATATTCAGTCTCAACCTTTTCATACATCTCAAGAAATTATTAAAGAAGGGAAGAACAAAACTACTTTCCAATTGAAAATAATCAATTCAGAAGAATTTATGCGTTCTATATTAAGCTTTGGTGAAGGAATAGAAATTGTTGAACCTAAAGAATTAAGAGATGAAATTATCTCTAGAATTAAAGGAATGACTAAAATTTATGAAATTTAATTGTAAAAAATTATTTCCTTTTTTAAAATTCACTCTATTACTTTTACTAGTAATTCGTTCGTTTAACTCATTTTCAAATGTTTCATCAATAAAACATTCGAATGAAATAAAAAATCTTCGAAATTTAATCATTACAAAGCCTGATTTATCTAGAATCATAATAGATCAAAGATTATCTGAATTTTCAAAAAATAGAAATTATTGGTTAGATTATCAATTATTAAAAGTTGAATTATACCGATTTCGAGGTGATTTTACACACATGAAATTAGAATTATTCAACGCGATTAGAGTAATTACTCCAAATACTCCTGTTGAACAAAAATTACTTATCGACTATTATCGCACAATCAATTATGCTGTAAATAATGATATAGAAAACCACCTAAAACTACTAAAAAAGACTTTATTTTCCGCTCGTGAAAATCACTTCAAATATCTGGAAGCGATCTGTTTAAGTACTTATGTGAAATATTATTTTGAGCATAAAGAATTTATTAAAGGTAGAGAATACATAAATAAAGCACGAAAATTATTTCACGAAATAAATGACTTAAATTCAAATTTAATTGTTGAGATTCGAGATGGTATCGGATATTTCTGGGAAGGTAAAGATCAATTAGCATTAAATAAATTCCACGAATGCTTAAACTATTGCCGAAAAAATAATTTGAAACTAAATGAATATTATCTACTAGTAAATATTGCAGAAACACATTTATTTGCTGAAAATTATGATAGCTCGAAAGTTTATTATTATGAGTTCCTTAAACACAAAAATCAAGCTGATTTACGTGATGTATATCAAGCATATTTGGGCCTTGAATTATTTTATAAAAATCAGCATAGTATAGATTCTGCATATCACTATTCCACCTTAATGCATCAAGTTGATGATTCAATAAAGAAAATTTTGGATAAAAAATTAAGCGAAGAAATTGAAAAGTCATTTGAAAAAGAACAAAACAACAAAGTACTTCAAGAGAAAGATCAAGTCATAAAAGATGTTCGAAAAACAAATAAATTAATCCTTACATTTTTAATTATCGGTTCACTGTTGCTATTATTTATCATTTCAATGATATTATATGCATATAGAACAAAAACAAGATTGAATAATGTGTTGGTTGAACAACAAAAAAGTATAATTGAGAAAAATCTTTTAATCGACACCGCTTTAAAAGAGAAAGTTATTCTTTTAAAAGAAATTCATCATCGTGTAAAAAATAATCTTCAAATTATTTCCAGTTTATTAAATCTTCAATCTCGAAATATTGATGATCCGAATGTATTGAATGTTTTAGAAGAAGGCAAAGAGCGAATTCAAGCAATTGCTTTAATTCATCAAAAATTATATCAAGCAGATTCATTTGCAACAATTGATATGGAAAGTTATATCGAAGATCTTGCGTTTCAATTGCATAAAACATACATTTCAAATACCAACATTGACTACTCCATAGATTCAAAAAATATAAATTTAAACCTAGATACAGCAGTTCCAATCGGATTAATTATATGTGAACTAGTTACAAATTCATTCAAACATGCTTTTAAAGAAAAACAAAATGGAAATTTATTCATTCAAATTGAAGCACTAGAAAAAGATAATAAATTTGTTTTAGTTGTTAAAGATGATGGTAACGGTATGGAAAATACTTTGAAAAAAGAGAAAAAACATGGAATCGGAACTGAAATAGTTGAAGCATTAACAGAACAGTTAGACGGTGAATTAATACTCAAATCATCTGAGAATGGAACAACTATTAAAATCTTTTTCTTTCAAGTAGAAAGTTAATTCCTTTCAACTACTTATATTCGTTAAAAAATTTTCTAAATATGGAATTAATTATTTCTACTAATAATGGCGTTTGTGAATTGAAATTAAATCGACCTGAAGTTTTCAATTCTTTCAACAAAACAATGGCTTTACAACTTCAAAAAGCTTTGGATGATTGTGAGAAAGATGATTCAATTAGAGCTATCATAATCACTGGAGAAGGAAAAGCTTTTTGTGCTGGACAAGATTTAGCTGAGGCAACAGATCCAAACGGACCGGAATTGCAATCAATCGTTAAAGATCATTACAATCCGATTATTGAACGTATTAGAAATATTGAAAAACCGATTATTGCAGCTGTGAATGGAGTTGCAGCTGGTGCTGGAGCAAATATTGCTTTAGCGTGTGACATTACAATCGCTAAAAAAAGTGCTAGTTTCATTCAGGCATTTTCAAAAATTGGTTTAATTCCTGATTCAGGTGGAACATTTTTTCTTCCTAGAATTATCGGTTCACAAAAAGCTCTAGCTTTAATGATGACAGGCGATAAAATCACTGCTGATCAAGCTGATCAAATGAATATGATTTATAAAGCGGTTGAAGATGAAACGTTTTTAGAAGAGGTTTCTACATTCGCAAATCAATTAGCCCAAATGCCAACAAAAGGTTTGGGATTAACAAAAAAAGCAGTGAATTTAAGTTTCACAAACAATTTGACTCAGCAATTAGCAGTGGAAGAAGAATTGCAAACAATTGCAGGTCAAACACATGATTTTAACGAAGGTGTTCAAGCATTTTTAGAAAAAAGAAAACCAGTATTTACAGGTAAATAATAATAACTATGATCGAAATTGGAGTTTTAGGTGCTGGAACAATGGGGTCTGGTATTGCACAAGTAGCTGCTCAAGCAGGTCATGTTGTACATTTAGTAGATGTAAATGAATCTGCTGTTCAAAATGCAAAAAGAAATTTAGAAGCTGTATTAAGCAAATTAGTTGAAAAAGGAAAAATTTCAGCTGATGAGCATACAGCTATTATAGGTAGAATTAATTATAGTTCTGATATATTATCTTTTCAAAATTGTGGTTTAATTATCGAAGCAATTATTGAAAAAATAGAAGTTAAACATAAAGTTTTTGAACAGTTAGAAGGTGTTGTTTCTGAAGAATGTATTTTAGCTAGTAACACTTCTTCCCTATCGATTGCTTCTATTGGATCCGTACTTGAAAAATCAGATAGAATTATTGGAATTCATTTCTTTAATCCAGCTCCATTAATGCCGTTGGTTGAAATTATTCCTTCTGTTCAAACAAGCAATCAAACATTAGAAACAGCAAAGAGTTTAATTGCTTCTTGGAAAAAAACAGTTTGTATTTGTAAAGATACTCCTGGATTTATAGTAAATAGAGTTGCAAGACCGTTTTACGGCGAAGCACTTCGCATTTATGAAGAAGGAATTGCTGATTTTGCTACTATTGACTGGGCGATGACTTCTATTGGCGGATTCAAAATGGGACCATTTACCTTGATGGATTACATTGGAAATGATGTGAATTATGCAGTGACTGAATCTGTGTTTTCTGCGTTTTATTACGATCCTAGATTCAAACCTTCATTCACTCAAAAAAGACATTCAGAAGCAGGTTTTTATGGCAGAAAATCTGGTAGAGGATACTATAATTATGCTGAAGGAGTTGAGTTACCAAAAGCAACTGAAGACAATGTAATTGGTCAAGAAATATTTGAAAGAATCATCGTCATGTTAATCAATGAAGCTTTTGATGCTTTATTCTTAAATGTTGCCTCAAGAGAAGACATCGATTTGGCAATGATGAAAGGTGTGAATTATCCAAAAGGATTATTACAATGGGCTGACGAATTAGGATTGGATTGGGTACTTTCTAAACTAGAAAACTTATTTGAAGAATATGGTGAAGATCGTTACAGACCAAATCCTCTATTGAAACGAAAAGTGAAAGCGTTGAAACACGCATAAGATTATGTTTAAATGGCTGAATTAAAATAATTCAGCCATTTTTAATTATATAAATAATTTTCTATCCAAATTCAACCATTCTAAAGTTGAAGTTGAGAAAATATTTGTTTGATCTTCAATGCTTAAATTGCTCTCTTCGATGAATTTACCGAATTCTAAATCACCCAATGGAAAAGGATAATCTGTTCCAAAACAAACACGTTTACTTCCTTGCATTTTTAAAATGTATTCCAATGCATCAATGTCATGTGTAATACAATCTACCCAAAATTTCCCAACGTATTCTCTTGGATTAATTGGGTTATCAATCGCAACTAAATCTGGTCTGCAATTAAAACCATGCTCAATTCTTCCCAATGTCGGTAAAAATGAACCTCCAGCGTGAGAAAAACAAACTCTTAAATTTGGTAAACGCTCTAATACGCCTCCGAAAACCATCGAACAAGCTGCACGAGAAGTTTCAGCAGGCATTCCAACTAACCAAGGTAACCAATATTTTTCCATGCTATTGAAACCCATCATTTGCCAAGGATGAATCATCACAGCCATTCCTAAACGTTCGCAAGCTTCAAAAATTGGGAAGAATTTTTCTTCACTTAAGTTCTCATCGTTGATGTTTGAACCTATTTGAATTCCAACATGTCCAATTGATTTAGCACGTTCCAACTCTTGAATGGCCAATTGTGGATCTTGCATTGGAATAGTTGCTAATCCAATATAATTTTTAGGATATTTTGCTATTAATTCAGCAATATGATCATTTAAAAATTGCGATGTTTGCAAACAATCTTGAGGCTTTGCATTGTACGAAAACATGACTGGAATTGTACAAACAACCTGTACTTTCGTCTGGAAATCTTCATATTCGGTAATACGAATATCTTCATCCCAACAATTTTCTTTTATGCGGCGAAAAAATTTTCCACCTTGCATCATATCTGCCGTTTTATCTTCGTTATGATTTAAAAAAATAAAATCCCCATAGCCAAATTTCTTAGTCCAATCCGGTAAGTTTTTTGGAATGATATGGGAATGCATATCAATTTTTAACATTTCGTTTAGTTTTATACAAATGTAGTTTTTTTTAATGAAATTAAAAATGCCTGATAGTTTACACCTTTGAATTTATAAAATTATCTTTGCATCAAATTATTTGAATAAATGGCACAAAAACCTGCA
>CALPRR020000091.1 GCA_943326025.2 Candidatus Kuenenia stuttgartensis
AACATCCTCCAGAATAAAATCAACTTGATCTTTACTTAACTCATACACATTCAACCCATTTTTGGTTTTAAGTCTAACAGAAATATCATTGTATCAATGAAATCTGAATACTCATTCACTTTTTCTTTGGCTATTTGCTTTCCCGTAATTGTAACCGAATAATACTTCCGAATGCGATTCCCTACATTTACCACATCGGTGGATAAAATCCCTTGTGCTTCCAAAGCATGCAATGTAGGATACAATGCTCCTTCTGTCAATTGAATTTTACCTCCAGTAAGCTCTTTTACTTTCTGAGTAATCTCATAGCCATACATTTTGTCACTTTCTGACAATAACTTTAAAATAATCGTTTTTAAAGTTCCTTTTATTAATTCTGATGAATACATGAAGCAAATATATATATTACTTTTTAATATACCTAATTTTCTTATGTATATAATTTAAAAAGTTAGATTACTTAATGTTTACAAATGAAAAAAGCCAATTCAAATCAATGAATTGGCTTAAATTTTTAAATATTATATTAATGCTTAATTAAAACCATCTCATCAACCAAATGCTTCGCTCCTGCAAATTTATCCATTACCCAAAGTACATATCGGATATCAACTACAACATTTCTACAACGATTTGGATCGAACATATAATCACTCATGGTGCTTTCCCATGTTCTGTCAAAATTCAATCCCATCAGATTTCCATTTCCATCGATAACTGGAGAACCAGAATTCCCTCCTGTTGTGTGATTAGAACCTGTGAAACAAACCCATAATTCACCTTCTTGTGCATATGGCCCAAAATCTTTCGAATGGTATAAATCAACCATTCCTGGTAATAAATTAAAATCTGGATTTCCTGATGCATGTTTTTGTAAAATTCCATCGGTAGTAGTATGCTCTAAATATTGCATTCCATCAACTGGTGCAGAACCTTCAATTTTACCATACGTAACACGTAAAGTACTATTCGCATCCGGCCAATGTTTGTCATTTGGAAACATTACTAATTTTCCTTCCACATATGTTTTTAATAAAGAATTCATTTTTGGCATAAACGAACGCATTTTTGGTAATACATCTTCAGTGTATTTTGTCATCTCTTCTTTCCAAAATGAATAACCTAAATCTTTATTCAATTTTTTAAGTGATTTGCTCCCAAAAGTATTTAAGAATTCTTCGAAACGTTTTGGACTTGTAAAAATTGATTTACTATAAATTAATTTACTCATCACTAAAACATTTTTAGTAGCGTATTCTTCTTTTGAAATTGTTTGACGGTAATATTCATCTGTCAGTAATTCAAATATTCGTTTATCAACGTTAACATCGTAATTCTTGAAAAATCCTTGAGCATTGCCAAACAATTCTTTCAATTTCGCATCAACTTCATTTTTCGCTTTGTATTTTTCGAAATTCGCAATAAATACATCTAAGGCTTTCACTAATTTGAAATATTCAGGTCCAACTGAAAAATATTCAACTCCCATGTAATATTGAAAATCGTATTTTGCATTATCATCCATTAATTGATTCATCATAATGATCACATCACCATATTTTTCTCTCCATTCAGGTTTTGAATTGGCCATTTCTTGGTAACGCTTTTCATATTCTTGCTTGATTTTTACAGCGTCTAATTCTTGTAACCCACCAATTTGACCTATCCATTTTTTATATGCATTAGCAATACTTGCTTGTTTTGCGGAATATTTAATTCTCACCTCATCAGATGCACGCATCGCAGCATCAATAACCGATAATGATTTTTCACGCATTGAAATTCTTGCTGGTCGTTCTTTCTCTATTATGTATTTAATTTGTCCAGAAACTAAATGTTGTTCTGTTGAACCAGGGAAGCCATATACCATTGTGAAATCTCCAATTTTTCTATCTCCAAAAGAAATTGGTAAAAAATGAATTGGTTTATAAGGAACGTTCTCTGAAGCATATTTAGCTGGTTTATTATCTGTACTTGCATAAATTCTGAAAACAGAAAAATCTCCTGTATGTCTAGGCCAAACCCAATTATCCGTATCCCCTCCAAATTTACCTATGGCGTTTGGTGGCGTTCCTACTAAACGAACATCTTCAAAAACTTCTTTTACAATTAAATAAAAATCATTCCCATAATTAAATGGTTTGATCTCTGCTTCATATAACGTCCCATTCGTCGCATCTTTAATTAATTGCTCTACATTTCGACGCATTGTTGCTTCTTTTTTCGCATCATCATCAGTTTCATTGATTCCAAAAAGAACTGATTTTGTTACATCGTCAATTCGAACCATTCTCGCAGCATATAAATTTGAATTCGGTAATTCATCCTTAAATGTTTTTGCCCAAAATCCATTTTTTAAGTAATCTTTTTCTAAAGAAGAATGAGATTGAATTGCTGAATAACCACAATGGTGATTTGTTAATATTAATCCTTTATCTGAAACAATTTCTGCAGTACAACCTCCATTAAAATGAACAATTGCATCTTTTAAACTAGAATGATTTACATCGTAGATATCTTTTGCAGACAATTTCATTCCCATAGCCTGCATATTTGATTCAAAAGCAGTCAAAACAGATGGAATTAACATCCCTTCTTCAGCTACAACAATAAAAGTTAAAAGAAAAGTAGTTAACAGAGATAAAGTGTATTTTTTAATCATTATATTTTTATTTAGAATTCCAAAGATATTAAAATCAGATTGAAATTTAGGTAGTTGTTAACGAAATGATGCTTCACATTCAAAATAATCTACTTTTTCTAATTGATGTTTACTTTTTCAGTAACTTCGTTTCAAATAATTTACATTTTGGAAATACTAAACATCATCTTTAGACTAGGAGTCGTTTTTGCCATTTTTGGTTTTATTTGGGGATTCTTTCAATTGATTTACATGCTTTTAAGAGGTCGAAACACTCAAAACATTGGAGAAGCATATTTGGTAAAAGCTATTAAATATTTCTTTTTAGTGGATGTGACCTTTTTATTTACAATGAATTCAAATGAAATCAATGTCAATCAATTAATCATTACTTGTTTAGTATTAGTTGCATATTTCGTTGGAAAACTTCAAAATCAACAAAAAAAAATGATGATGTTTCAGATGGTTTCCAATGGAATGAGACAAGATTTAAATAAATTTAATTTGAAAGCTGAAATTGGAGTTATTATTTTTGCCGTTTTATTTTTTGTAGGATTTATTTTCTTTCCTGAATATGCGAAAAACCCTCTTTCAATTTGGTTTCATCAAAACATTTTAGATATAGAAAAGGCAGCAATTTTAGGATTTATTTTTAAAGTAATCGGTTTCTTTTTTCTGGTATCCATTATCATGAAAATGATCAATGCATTTTCATTATTACTTTCTGGAGCGCCAATTGTTCAAACTTCGACTTCGAAAAGTTTTCACAATGAAAAACCAAAAAAAGAGGATGAATTTGATGATTATGAGGAGTTGTGATTTCGACTCCGCTCAATCACCTCCGAATCAGACCAATCATCTTCGAATCAGACCAGTCATCTTCGAATCAGATCAATTGCGTTCGACTCTTATCAATATTATTTATTCAATACTCAACACATTCGGTATTGAATAATGAAAAATAACTTTCTATGAACTCAATTAGAAAGTTTAGATATTAAATCTGAGATTTGTTCTAAAAGTGGTTCTGATTCATCATTATTGAGCACAAAATCTGCAAGTTTGATTTTGTCTTCATCTGCCCATTGATTTTTGATTCTCAATCTCGCTTCTTGTTCTGTACAATTATCTCTTGCGATAATACGTTTGATTTTTAAACTTTCTGGAGAAGTCACTAAAATAGTTGAATCAAAGTTTTTATAAGCTCCCGTTTCAAAGAGAATGGCCGCTTCATTAAATACGATCTTGGATTTTTGAGTGGTAACCCAATTTTCAAACGCTAATCTAACAGCAGGATGAACAATTGAATTTATTTTTTCCTTCAAAGAAAGGTCATTGAAAATTTTAGTGGAAATAAAGGATCGATTTAATTCATTATTTTGATAAGCTTCTTCGCCTAACAAATGAATAATCTGAGATTTGACTAAATTATTATTTGTCAATATGTTTTTTGCTTCAACATCAGAATAAAAAACAGGAAAACCAAACTGTTCAAAAACTTTACAAACAGTAGATTTTCCAGATCCAATACCACCTGTGATCGCTAACTTTTTCAAAGAAATTAAATTTCTTCTACTTCAATCATTTTGAAAGGAAGTTTAATTATAGCTTGATAATCTTCACCTGCTTCTTCCATATCCTCATCATCTTCTTCGAAGTACCAATTCACTAGTACTTCAGCACCTTTTGTTTTCAATGATTCTAGTTTTTTAAATAAATCTAAAATACATTTTGAAGAAGAAGTATTGAAGTATTCTAATTTAATATCAACGATTGTTTTATCTTTTGGATTTACTCCATAATTATCAATCCAATCATTCAAAGGTTTGTAAAACTCTACTGAATTTTCAGGTATCGAACGCCCTTTCAACTCAAGGACACCTGATGCACTATCAAAATTTACAGCTGGTGTTTTAGCTGAACCTTCTCGTAAAATATTTTCCATAACACTCATTTAATCTATTTTAACATTTAGACTGAAAAAACAATGATTTTCGTCTATATCTAAAAATTCATACTCTAATTTATTACCTGACTTTCTTGCAATATCAATCATCCCTAATCCAGCAGTCCCCTTATCTGAAACTGAACCATTAATCAAAATGTTTTGATAATAATCTCTTAACTGAACTCTATCTAAACTATTAATTTTAATTAATCGTTCTTCTAATTCCAAAGCCAATTCCCTCTCAATATAATTTCCTGTTTGAATCAAAAAACCCTCTTCATTCTTCACCACAATAATCAATGCATTACGAGTCTCTTTTTTTGTTTTCACTTTTAAAATTAAATCATCCTCTATATGGTGATAAAGGTTTTGAATACATTCAACTAATACATTAAATACTTTTTTCTTTCGTTTAGAAGATTCATCTAAAGTTTGCATTTTTGTTTCCATCAAATGCAATACAGAATCTAAAAAATCAGCTGTAACGATTCCATTGAAAGATAAAATTATATCTTCCATCTCCATTGCCTTATACAACTTGAAGATTCGTTTCAATGACATTACAATTAGCTGTTTATTATGATTTACAAACAAATATATGAAAATAAGAATTAGTTTTTTGTTGAAATTAACAAAATCATAAAAAATAATCTTTAGAAAATAAGCTATATTTGTAGTATGAGTAAAAAAGATTGGTTCGAAGCATGGTTTGATACATCGTATTATCATTCATTATATCAAAATAGAAACGAAGAAGAAGCAGAAAATTTTGTTCAAAATCTTTCGGATTTCTTAAATCTACCAACAGATTCAAAAGTCGTTGATTTGGCTTGTGGAAAAGGTCGCCATTCTATCACCTTAAATAAAATTGGTTATGATGTACTAGGAGTTGATCTTTCTGAAAATAGTATCTCAATTGCTAAAGAATTTGAAAACGAAAAATTAAAGTTTGAAATTCATGATATGCGCGAAATGTTAGATCAAAATAACGTTCAAGCTGTCTTCAATTTATTTACAAGTTTTGGATATTTCGACAAACTTAAAGACAATGAAAAAGTGATCGCTTCAGTCAAAGAAATGTTAGCGAAAAACGGTTGGTTTGTTATTGATTTTATGAATTCTCAAAAAGTTATAAAAAACTTAATTTATTCTGAAAATAAGATAGTTGATTCTATAAAATATAATATTTCAAGAGAATATACAGGTACGCACATTTTAAAACACATTCGCTTTCAAGATGGAAGCAAAAACTTCGATTTCACAGAAAAAGTTCAAGCTTTAAAACTATCAGATTTCAAACAATTATTAGCTAAAAATAGATTTGAGATTATTCGTACTTTTGGCGACTTTAATTTAAATGATTTTGATGAAGAATCTTCAGATCGATTAATCATCATTGCAAGAAAAAAATAAATGGAAGCATTTTTAGTATACTTAGGTTTAATCGGAGCAGTTATTTTGGGTGGAATTATTGTCACTTATCTTCATGCTGCTAATAAAAATAAATTCATAAAACTGATGTTAAGTTTTAGTGGTGGTTTTTTATTAGCCATTGCTTTTACACATTTTGTTCCTGAATTATATGCCTCTGAAACTAAAAATATTGGACTATTTATTTTACTTGGATTCTTAATTCAATTGGTTTTAGAGTTTTTCTCCGGCGGAATAGAGCACGGTCACGTTCATGTTCACAAGGGACAAAAAATGCCATGGGGTTTATTTATTTCTCTTTCTGCTCATTCTGTATTAGAAGGAATACCATTGGGGAATCAATATGCTGGAATTGAAGTTGGCCATGAACACGGAGAACATTCATTGTTGTTTGGGATTTTGTTTCACCAATTACCTGTTGCTGTTGCTTTAATGACGCTTCTGTTGAATACAAACATCTCTAAATTAAAAGCGTGGTTAATTTTGATTGCTTTTGGAATAATGACTCCCCTTGGATTAACGATCGGATTAATTTCTTCAACTGCTGCTTCATTCTTAGACTTCAACATGATATTAGCAATTGTAGTTGGTATGTTTCTTCACATTTCTACAACAATCATTTTTGAAACAAGCGAGAATCACAAGTTTAACATCCTAAAACTAACTAGTATTTTAATTGGATGTACACTTGCATTTTTGATGCATTAAACTTTCTTTTTTTTCGATTTAATCAATACCAATACTTTCCAATCGATATTTTTTCCTATGTAACATAACATTTTTCTCAGCTACTGCTTGTAAATAATAACATAGTCTGGCACCTAATTTACCATAGTAATTTGTGCCAACTGGGCATTCATTAAAAATTGCTGCATAAAAACAAAAGGCTGTTAAATAAGAACCTTTTAAACTCGGGTGTATTCCATCTTTAAAATACAAATTAACATCCCTCCTTCTAATCCTAGAATCTTTCCATGCCATACCAACAGGAACAACTCCAATATTATATTTTTTACTTAAATTCAAATATTGACTATTGATTTTATTTGCCATTTTCAAAAAGGTATTTGATCCTTTTATTGGCTTATAGCCATCACGATAACCCCAAGTCATATAAAATAACATTTTGGTGTAAGGATTATTCTTTTGAATCATTGCGATAATTCGTTCTAAGGCCGGCAAAGTTTTATGATGAATAATAGATGAATCTTTAAGGAATTCTCGACTAGAACCTTGTATAATCACATAATCCCAATCCTGACTTTCAATAGCTTTTTTGACTTCATCACGATTGGAATGTCCAAAAATAGTCTCCTTTGCTTTTGCACAATCTTCTACATAAACTTTTTTTCCATTTAAAATAGCTATTCCTTTAAAAATAGTTGGCATTTTGTTTTGAAATGTCAAACTATTTCCGATGAATAAAATTTTTATTTTTTCATTATCATTTGGTTTAAAGTAAATTACTAGAGTAATTATCACGATAAACAAAACCAAAATAATGTCCCAATACTTCTTCATTATAATATAAATTAATACTTTCCTTAGCGAATCATTTTGAGAAAAGTTAACCACATAATTTTTAAATCTTGAATAATCGTGGGATTTGCAAGATATTTTTTATTCAACTCTAACTTAGCTGGCATTACTTCGGTGATATATGTTTGTTTAGGGTTTTCAGAATTACCTAAAATTTCATTTTCTTTAAAATATTCTAAAGAAGCATAATCCGTGATTCCAGGTTTCACATTTAAAACCTTTCTTTGTTCATCTGAATACAAATCAACATATTCTTTTACTTCAGGACGAGGACCAACAATACTCATATCTCCTTTTAGCACATTTATAAATTGAGGAAATTCATCTAATTTCAATTTACGTAATATCAATCCGACTTTTGTTATTCGAGCATCTTTCATTCCAATCGTTAGTTTACCTTCTTTATCTGCATCCACTCGCATAGATCTAAATTTCATTAGCTTAAAAGGAATTCCTTTTTTACCGATTCGTTCTTGAAGATAAAACATTCCTCCACGACTTTCAAAAATGATGAAAAAAGAGATTAACAATCCAAAAGGAAGAAAAATCAATAAGATTATACTCGAAGTTATTATGTCAAAAATTCGTTTCACCCAATTACTTGTTTAACTGCATTTACAACTGCATTCACAACAATTACTATTTGCTCATCTGTTAAATCCACGAAAATTGGTAATGATATTTCCCTTACAAAATTATCTTCTGCCACAGGATAATACGATAAATTATAACCCAAATTCGTATAAAAAGACATTTTAGGAACAGGAATAAAATGCACGTTTACAGATACATCTTGATCAAATATCTTTTGAATAATTGCATCTCTTTGCTCTTCAGAAATGTTTTTGATTCTCAAAGGAAACAAATGATAACAAGTTTCTTTGTTTTCTTCAGCAACAATTGGTAATTCAGCCCAATCATTTTCACTTAACAAATCGATGTATTTTAAAGCAATGTGCTTACGAATTGGTAAGGTTTCACGATCGTATCGCTCTAATTCAACTTGACCAATCGCTGCTGCCATATCTGTCATATTGCATTTATAACCAGCCTCAACGATATCGTATTTCCAATTCCCTTTTTGCGTTTTTGCTAAAGCATCTTTATTTTGACCATGTAACGTTTTAATACATAAGTCAGCGTATATCTTTGCATTATCAAAAGGTGCGGGGAAATTTAAAGCAATTGCTCCTCCTTCTCCTGTTGTCAAGTTTTTTACTGCATGAAATGAAAAAACAGAAACATCGGTTAATGAGCCAGCTCTTTTTCCATTGTACCAAGCTCCAAAAGAATGAGCAGAATCTGAAAGAACCAAAATTCGACCTAACATTTCTTGTTCTTTCGTTACCGCTTTGAAAATTCCTTTTTTAGTAACAACCAAGTTATTTATTTCATTGTAATCACAAGGATAACCTCCAAAATCAACCGGCATTATCACTTTTGTGTTAACTGTTATTGCTTTTTCAATTTCTTTGTAAGAAATATTAAAATCATGCGCATTAACATCAACAAAAACAGGTTTTGCTCCACAATGCATTACTACATTTGCTGTTGCTGAATAAGTATAAGCCGGTAAAATAACTTCATCCCCTTCCCCAACACCAAACCATCTTAAAATTGTCTCCAAACCTGCAGTTGCGCTATTTAAACACAACGTAGCTTGATTACCACAATATTCAGTAATTTCT
>CALPRR020000092.1 GCA_943326025.2 Candidatus Kuenenia stuttgartensis
GCAGTACCTTCAGATCCTATAGTATTTACTACCCAGACATTTAAATATCTTGATCTATCCCATTGATTTTCTTTTGAATAATCATCCCCACCATTAGTGTTATGTGTATAGATATGGTCTATTCCATTAGTACAATTTCCCCAAGGGTCTTTAGTTGCTAATCTGAATTCAATATGAGCGTCAGCTTTTATAGTATCAAATGCTGGGATAATTGCAGTTGTGTCAGAATTTAAAAGTCTAAAATCTCTATTTAATACTGCAATTTGATCAATTACTTGAGCATCTGAAATGTTTTCAGCTCCATTTTCATGTAAAATATGAAATACAATAGGAATGATGTAGAGTGTAGTATCAACTGTACCTGATTTTTGATTCAACCTTTGTCTTGTTAAATCATTTTCACGAGCTATCTTTTCTTCAAGATCAGGGTGTTGTTTATATAATTCTTTTAATTGGTGATTTAAACCACAACTAAAATGCTTGTCTTCTTGAGCATATGTATGCATCGAAAGAATTGACAACGAGGATACTAGTAAGCAAGTAAAAATTTTATTCATATCGTGTAATTATCTATAAAAACATTTTCAATTTTCCAAAGTTATAAAAAAATCTTATTACAAAGCAATTTGTTAAAATCTATTGATTTAAGTGTTGATTATTTTAATTTAAATGTAATATTATTCTAATTAAATTTTAATCTATATTTTATTTTTATTTAAATTTTTTAGATCTAGTACAAAATCGATATTGTTTTCAATATGATTACCTAAAACAATTACATTAACACCTGAATTTTTATATTCATTTATTGTTTCAATTTTTTTGATACCTCCTCCAACTATAATTGGCACATTTAATTTTTGGATATTTTTTATCATCTCAATTGGAATTGTTTTTTTTGCTCCACTTCCTGCATCAAAATATATGATTTGTTTGCCTTGTAATACTCCTGCGATTGCAGTTTTTGTTGCAATGTTCGTTTGATCTCTTGGTATTGGGGTTGTTTGGCTTACATATGCAACACTTGATTTGTTGCCACCATCTATTAAAATATAACCTGTTGGCATAATTTCTATGTCCATTTCAAAAAGTTCATTAGCAGAATTCACATGTTGTCCGATCAAATATTCAGGATTTCTTCCTGAAATTAGACTTAAATAAAGTATGGCATCAGCTTTTTCAGATATTTGATATGCTGAACCTGGAAAAATAATTAGTGGAATGTTTGTGTTATTCTTCAAAATCGATATTACTTTTTCAAAATCATATTTTGTAACTGTACTTCCTCCAATAAAAAAATAGTCAATTTCTGCAATTTCTGCATTTCGAATTAATCTTATAAGAGTATCTTCTTTATTCGATTTTTCAGGATCGATTAAAATTGCAATTTGCCCTTTTTGAGAACTGAACTTTTTTAATATTTTATTTTGACTTTTCACAAGTACTAGAATTTATTGAAATAATTAATTCATTGCTTTCAAATATACTTATTTCAGTTGTTAATTTATGATCTAAATTTATAATATTACCAATCCAAATGTCATCAGTTTTTTTTGATAATTGTAATTGAGTTTTGAAATCAATTTTATTTCTGCCTGCAAGTTTATAAAGAGTTTCTTTTGCAGACCAAATTTTTGTTACTTCTAATTTTGAATCGCAATCGAATAGTTCTTTTTCATCTTCAGAAATGAATTTATGTTGGATTTTATCAATATTAGGTCTTTCATATTCTAAATCAAATCCAACTTCATAATCTTCATTTAATGCAATCCCAACACAATTCTTTGTGTGACTAATTGAAATATACCCTTCGTTTTTTATGAATGGAGCACCGTGAGGTTTGTAATGAATGTGTTGGTAACCAAAAATTTCATGCCTTAAAACACGTGTCGCAACAAATTCTTGTTTTCGACTTTCGTTTTTAATTTCAAAGTACCTTTCTTTTTCAATAGTAGTTAATTGATTAATAAATTCATTGGTTTCAAAATTTTCGAACCACATTAAATAAATAGTCGCATCATTGATTCGAATATTTCTCCTTTTGAACACCATATTTTTATTTAATCTTTTTACAAATTAAATAAAATTTTCTACATTATTTAGACTTGTATAAAAACTTAAAATTTGTGATGAAAATGAAATCTATAATTATTTCATTTTTTCTATTTTTGTTAATGAAAGTTAAAAAGATTTTAAATTTATTTAAAAGATGTAGTGCGATATGAATTTGATTTTATCTATCTTTACGACCTTTCACGCTTATAATAGTTTAAAAAATAAACTGTACTTATGAAACAAAAACTTACGTTATTGATGTTAAGTCTCTTTATGACAGTAGCTTATAGTTTCTCCCAAGGTGGTCTTGGAACTATAAAAGGAACTGTAAAAGATGAGACTTCTAAAGAACCAATTCCGTTTTGTAGAATTTCGATTATTCAAAATGGAACCATCAAAGGGAATGCTGAAACCGATTTTGATGGTAAATTTCAAATTAATTCATTAGAGCCAGGAACATATGATGTTGAGGTTAGAAATGAATCTGAAGGTTATCAAGCCTCTTCACTTACTGGTGTTAGAGTATCAGCAAATCAGATTACTTTCTTAGACAACATGGCTTTAGGGAAACCTAAAGTTGGTGAAATTGAAGAAGTTAAAATTGTTGCATATAAAGTGCCTTTAATTAATAAAGATGGTGGTGCTTCAGGTGCAACTATTACAAGGGAAGACATCTCTAGAATGCCTATTCGTTCTGCAACAGCAGTTGCTGGTATGGTTGGAGGTGTAAATGTAAGTGAGACTGGAGACATGAGTGTTCGTGGTTCTAGATCAGATGCTTCTTACATTTACATTGATGGTATTAAGGTTCGTGGTTCTTCAAATTTACCTAAATCTGCAATTGAAGAGGTTTCTGTTATTACGGGTGGTGTTCCTGCCAATTATGGGGATGTTACTGGTGGTATTGTTTCTGTAACAACAAGAGGACCTTCTTCAAAATTCTTTGGAAGTGCTGAGGTTGTTTCTTCAGGTTTATATTTCAAAGGAAAGGATGCTAATGGTTATGATGGTAAATCAATAGGTTTAGATAAATTTGGTTATAATTTATTTGAAGGTATGTTATCAGGACCTTTGTTGATGAAGAAAGATTCAACAGGTAAGAAAACTAAACCATTATTAGGGTTTTTATTATCTGCAAACTATACTGATCAATTAGATTCTCGTCCAGTTTTTGGTGGATTATATAGAATTAAGAAAGATGTAAGAGAGCAAATTTTAGCCAATCCATTACGTCCGAACGCATCTGGTACAGGGACATATTATAATGTTAATTTCTTGAAATTGTCAGATTTTGAACAAACTCCATACAGAATGAATGTAAGGACTAGTACTTTGTCAGGTCAAGCAAAATTTGATGTTAAAACAGGACCAAATGTTAATATTTCTTTTGGTGGTTCTATGAACTACAATAGAGGTACTTCAGGTTCAGGAGGATTCATGAATACAAATAATTTGATGAATTTTAATAACTATGGTAGGACTCAGTCATTTGATTGGAGAGTTTTTGGTCGTATAACACAACGTTTCTCAAATGATAAAGAAGGAAGTAGCAGTAAAATTAAAAATGCTTTCTATACATTAATGGTTGATTATTCTCAAACTAACAATAGCTCTTATGATGAGAATTTCAAATACAATTTATTTGGATATGGACATGTTGGCCAATTTGATATTACTGCAAGACCAAGTTATGCTTGGGATGCAAAAAAACTGGCATATGTACAAAATGGTAGAGAAGAAGTTAGAGTAGATTTTACTCCTTCAACAACAAATAAAGATTTATCTTCTATTACTTCTCAATATTATTCAATCTATCAAAACAATCCTTTTGGTTTTTATCAAAACTTAACTCAAATTAATGCTGGAAATGCTTTAAGAAATGGTGATACACCACAAGATGTTTATGGAATTTGGAATAATATGGGGACACCATATAATGGGTTCTATAAACAACAACAAAATCAGTTCCGTTTAACAGGTTCAGGTTCAGTTAATATTGGTGATCATTCTATTACTTTAGGTTTTGAGTTTGAACAGCGTGCGGATAGATTATGGGGTAATGGAGATAAAGGTCCAATTGATTTATGGTCTACTGCTCGTTTAATGCAAAATTCTCACATTAAAGAGTTAGATAAAAACAATGCGACTATTGTTGAAAATGGTAATTTAAAATACATTAATTATGCACAATTAAATTCAGGATATGCCTCAACTCATGATGGTGTTTTTGGAGGTGCGTTAAATGGTGATAACCAATCTTTCTTTGATTATAATGTTCGTAAAAAGTTAGGATTAAATCCAGGAGGAAATGATTTCATCAATATTGACGCGATGGATCCTTCACAATTGTCTGTAGATATGTTTTCAGCTGATGAACTTTTGAATTCTGGTAATTCTTATGTTTCATATTATGGTTATGATTATACTGGTAAAAAAGTGAGAGGTGCTACTAACATTAAAGACTATTTTACTGCTTTTGATGAAAATGGAAACTATAAAAGAAATGTAGGAGCTTTCCAACCGACTTATATGTCAGGATATGTGATGGATAAATTTGCCTTTAATGATTTAATTTTCAACGTTGGTTTACGTGTTGATGTTTTTGATGCTAATCAATCTGTATTAAAAGATCCTTATTTACTTTATGAAGCGAAAGATGTTAAGACAGTAAAAGAAGAATTATTAAATGATCCTTCAAAAACATGGATTAATAACGTTCCAACTTCTATGGGAGATGATTATATTGTTTATGTAAATGATATCAATAACCCAACTTCAATTACAGGATATAGAAGTGGAAATACATGGTACGATGCAGGAGGTAACGAAGTTACTGATTCTAAATTAGTAAGAGGAGCAAATGGTATTCAACCATATTTAACTGATGAGTCAAAATCTCTAAATGCTAAAAATCAGTTAAATGGATCTGCTTTTGAAGATTATAAAGCAAAAGTATATTTAATGCCACGTATTGCTTTCTCTTTCCCTATCTCTGATGAGGCATCATTCTTCGCGCATTATGATATCTTGACTCAAAGACCGATGTCTAATTTTAGAATGGATCCATATTCTTACCAATTCATTAATCAAAGAACTGGAGCAATAATTAATAATCCAAACTTAAAAGCATCTCAAACAATTGATTATGAAATAGGTTTCCAACAAGTGTTATCAAAATCCTCTTCTTTGAAAGTTTCTGCTTTTTACAGAGAGCAAAGAAATAACATTCAAATGGTAAACGTTTTTGATGCTTATCCTGCAACTTATAAGACTTATGGAAATAGAGATTTCGGAACAGTTAAAGGTTTAACTGTTGCATATGATTTAAGAAGAACAGGTAATATTCGTATGACATTAGCTTATACTCTACAATTTGCTGATGGTACTGGATCTGATAATACTTCTGCTAGTGGTTTAATTCAAGCAGGTTTACCTAATTTAAGAGCAATATTCCCTTATAACTTTGATCAAAGACATGCATTTGCGTTAAACTTTGATTACAGATATGGTGAAGGAAAAGATTACAACGGACCAGTTATTAAAGGGATTAATATTCTTGAAAATACAGGTTTAAACTTAGTATCTAATATTTACTCTGGTTCACCATATTCAACGCAAGTTGCAATTACAAATGAAGGTTCAATGAGTCCTCAAGCGGCTTCATTAGAAGGTACTACAAATGGATCTCGTCTTCCTTGGCAATATCGTTTAGATCTTCAATTAGATAAAACGATTAACTTAACATTTGGAAAAGATGATAAAAAGAAACAAACTTTCTTAAATGTTTATGTACGTGTTACAAATTTATTAAGTCAGAAAAACTTCTTAAGTGTATATAGAGCTACAGGAAACTGGAATGATGATGGTTATTTAGCAGCAGCTGAAAGTCAGTCTTCAATTCAAAGTCAATTGGATGAGCAATCTTTTAGAGATTATTATACAATGAAAATTCAAGATCCTTATAATATTAGTTCTCCTAGAACAATTCGTTTAGGGGTTAAATTTGATTTTTAATTCTTTATAACTTAGATTATGAAAAGTAAATTAATAATTTTTACACTTTGCATATCGGCTATTTGGTCGAATAGTGTATTCTCTTATATTGGAGAAGGTGTTTCTTCTGGATTGCAGCAGACGAAACCAAAACCAGGAAATATTCAGAAATCTGCTCAATGTGCTCCTGCAACTCAAAAGTATTTTATGAAGTTTAACGACGTAAGTGCTTTAATAGAGAATGGTGGAAGTATGTTTCAAAATCGTCAAGCTAGAGCTGCGGGTTATGAAATACCTAAAGGGAGTAATCGTTTTGCTATTTATTCTGGATCTCTTTGGATGGGAGGTACTGATGTAAATAATCAATTAAAATTGGCAGCATTAACTTTTAGAGAGGGTAATGATTTTTGGCCTGGTCCTTTAGGTACACTTACTGCTGGGAGTGGTGATTATGATCCTAGGTCTGTAGTTGGTACTTCAGTAATTAGAGAATATGGTGGAGCTACTATTACTCCTGAACAATGTTTAGCGTATGATAAATTTGATACTATTACAAAAGCATTAGTTATTAAATTTAATAACTGGTGGGAATGTAATAACCAAGGTGCTGGAGTACCTGTTCGTGATCCTATTGAGTGTGCTGAAATAAATAACAATCCTTTGTCTGCGATTGAATGGTTACAAATTAAAAACTGGCCTGCAATTGGAGATGCTTCTTTAGGTGAAGATCATTATATTGCTCCTTTTTACGATAGAGACGGAGATACATATTATGAGCCAGTAGAACATGGTGATTATCCTTGGTATGATGATATAGTGACAGGTAGAGATGATATTATTTGTGGTGCAGATAGAAGAATTTCATTATTTGGAGATGCTACATTATGGTGGATTTTTAATGATAAAGGGAATATCCATACTGAAACTCAAGGTGATCCAATTGGAATGGAAATCAGAGCACAAGCTTTTACTTTTTCTACAAGTGATGAAGTAAATAGAATGACTTTCTTTAACTATGAGTTAATTAACAGAGGTACAACAACACTTTACAATACTTATTTCTCTCAATTCTTAGATCCAGATGTAGGTCTTTATAGTGACGATTATGTAGGTTGTGATGTTAGTCGTGGTTTAGGTTATGCATACAATGGTGATGATTATGATGAGGATGGTTCAGGGAAATTTGGATATGGAGAAAATCCTCCAGCTATTGGAGTTGATTTCTTTGAGGGGCCATATTTAGATGCAGATGGTATAGATAATAAAATTTATAATTCACCTGATGCAGGTCATGCAAGTGGTGATACAGCATCTTCATATCCTTATATAGTATACAGTTCTACAGCCGTAGCTGATGCTATTGCTAATAATGGTATTGTTTATAAAGGAATTGGTATTGGTTATTCTGATAATGTAATTGATAATGAGCGTTTCGGTATGAGAAGATTTTCATACTTTACAAGTACAGCTTCATATCCTTACAAAGATCCAGCTACAGCTTCACAATATTATAACTTTATGAAAGGTAATTGGGCTAATGGTGTAGCTATGACATATGGCGCATTAGGTCAAACTCCAGGTACTGTTACTTCTTATATTTTCCCAGATGATTCAGACCCATTAGGTTGGGCAACGCAAGGTTCAATTGTAAATGATCAATGGTCAGAAAAAACAGCAGGAAATCCAGCTGGAGATAGACGTTTCGTTCAGTCTGCAGGTCCATTTACGTTAAAACCAGGTGCATTCAACAACATTACTGTTGGTATTGTTTACGGAAGGGGAACAGAAGGTTCTGCATATGCATCGGTGTCTGCGCTTAAAAAAGCTGATACAAAAGCGCAAGCTTTATTTGATAACTGCTTTAAAATTTTAGATCCTCCTATGGCTCCAAAATTAACGATTCAAGAGTTAGAAAATGGATTGGTATTGATGTTGGATAATCCTTCATCTTCAAACAACTATAAAGAGAAATATAGTGAAGTTGATAAAATCAATATAACTATGGATACGTTGAATGACGGTACAGTTGTTACGGACCAAATGAAAACTTATGTTTTTGAAGGATATATGATTTATCAGTTAAAAAATGAATCATCTTCAGCAGCAGATATTGGTAACGAAGATAAAGCTCGTTTAGTAGCTCAGTGTGATATTCAAAATGGTGTTTCTAAATTAATAAACTTTGAATATGATGAAGGTTTAGGTTTTGATAATCCTAAATTGAAAGTAAACGGTGCAAATACTGGAATTAAGCATTCTTTTAAATTGACTAAAGATGCTTTTGCAAGTGGAACAAATACTTTGGTAAATAACAAAACTTATTACTATGTAGCTGTTGCATACGCTTATAATCAATACAAGAAGTATGATCCAAATGATGCACTTTTATTAGATGGACAAAAAATACCTTTTATTTCATCTCGTCTTGGATTTAATGGAGTTCAAATTAAGCCAGTAAGTGCAGTTCCACACAATCCTTCATTAGAAGCAGATGGAACACAGTTATTTGCTGATTATGGTGATTCTCCATTGATTACTCGTCTTGATGGTACAGGAAATGGTAATCGTAGTTTAGAATTAACTCAAGATTCTAAAGATAAAATTGTTCAATTAGGATTTTTAGATAAACCAGTTTATGAAAATCAAGGTGGGCCAATTAATATTAAAGTTATTGATCCTTTAAATGTTGCTGATGGTTATTTTGAATTAAAATTCAGGAATTATGTTGCTCCTCAATCAGGTGCTTTAAATTTAAATGGAGCAGATTCAGCAAGTTGGACAATTTACAGATATGATTCTGAGGGTGGTTCATTTATTGATTCTATAAACTCTTCGTTAAATATTACATCAAGTAATGAGCAATTAATACCACAGTGGGGTATCTCTGTTGAGATTAAACAAGAGAAATATACTGGATCGACTGTTAATTTACTGTATAGTTCTCCAATTTCATCTAGTGTAACTTTTGCTGATTCATCAACTAGATGGATGTATGGAATCCCTGATGATGGTGGTTTTTACCCTACAAAC
>CALPRR020000093.1 GCA_943326025.2 Candidatus Kuenenia stuttgartensis
AATTTCTCTACTCCTGTAGGAACAGATAACTGTCCATCTCCAGTTACTACATTAACTAGTGGATTTGTTAGTGGTACATTATTCCCTATAGGTACAACAACTGAAACATTTACAGTAACAGATGCATCAGGTAATATCAGAAATTGTTCATTTACAATTACAGTTACAGATTTATTAGTTCCTACTATAACATGTCCTTCAAATATTAGTGTAAATAATAGTATTGGTGTTTGTGGTGCGGTTGTTAACTTTATTGCTCCTGTAGGAAATGATAACTGTTCTGGTTCAGTGACAACTCAAACGTCAGGTTTAGCATCTGGGTCAACTTTCCCAATTGGAACAACAAATCAATTGTTTACAGTAACTGATTTAGCTGGAAATAATGCTAGTTGTTCATTTACTGTAGCTGTTACGGATACTGAATTACCAATATTGACTTGTCCATCAAACATAACTCAATCTAATGACATTGGTTTATGTAGTGCGGTTGTTGATTTCACAAATATTTCAGTAACTGATAACTGTCCTGGTTCAACATTTGTTCAAACAGCAGGAATTGCTGATGCAGGTACTTTTCCTTTAGGTGTAACAACAGAAACGTACTTAGCAACAGATGCGTATGGTAATACTTCAACATGTTCATTTACAGTTACAGTAATAGATAACCAATTACCAGTAATTGTTTGTCCTTCAAACATTACAAAAGGTAATGATTTAGGAATGTGTGGAGCAGTTGTAAATTATACTACACCAGTTGGAACAGACAACTGTTCAGGTGCAAATACAATTCAAACAGTTGGACAAGCAACAGGAACAGTGTTTAATTTTGGAACAACAACAAATACTTTCCAAGTAACAGATGGTGCAGGTTTAGTTTCAACATGTACATTTACAGTAACAATTAATGATACTGAAGCACCGGTTATAAATTGTCCAGCTGATACAATAATTTCAAATGTACCAGGACAATGTTACACTGATTTAACATATGCGGTTCCTGTTGCAACTGATAATTGTGGAATAGCAAGTGTTGTTATGACATCAGGATTATCAAGTGGATCTCAATTCCCATTGACAACAACAACTGTTACTTTTCAAGCAACTGATATAAATGGATTGACTTCACAATGTTCATTTAATGTAACAGGTGTTGATTCAGAAGGACCAGTTGTAGTATGTCCAAATAATATATTGAAACCAGTTTTACCAGGTACATGTGGAAATACAGCAAACTTTATTACTCCAGTTCCTTCTGATAACTGTGGTGTATTATCGATGGTATTAACAGGTTTACCTAGTGGTTCAATGTTCCCAGCAGGAATAAATACTCAAACATACACAGTTACAGATATTAATGGTAATGTGTCAACATGTACATTTACTGTAAATATTGTTGATAATGAATTACCATCAATTGCTTGTAATGGAGCAGATGGTCATATAGAAACTGCTTACACAAACAACTTATGTACTTATGTACATTCAGGAATAGTATGGGATGCAATAGGAACAGATAACTGTTCAGTTAATTATTCATTCATTACTACATTTAATGGAATAGATGATACAATAACAGCTGCTACATTAAATGGACATGTTTTTGATTTAGGAACAACTCAAGTAAAATGGTTTGTAACAGATCCAGCTGGAAATGCAGTTTATTGTTGGTTTAATGTTGATGTATTAGATACGATTACTCCAATTATTACATGTCCATCTCCATTGCCAGTTTCTACGAATAGTGCATGTACATTTATTCAAAACACAAATGTTTGGGATGCAATAGGAACAGATAATTGTCCAGTTAATACTACATATAATTTAACAGGTGCAACATCAGGTTCAGGTTCTACATTACAAGGTTTAACATTCCTACCAGGATTGACAACTGCAACTTGGACAGCTATTGATGCATCAGGTAATTCAAGTACATGTTCTTATACAATTACAGTATTTGATAGTGTTCCTCCGATGATTACTTGTAACGTATTAGGTATGCAAACAGTAAATACAGACTTAGCTAATTGTACTTATGAGAACCTTAATCCGTTGTTTAATCCAACAGCTACAGATAATTGTACATTATCTAGTGTAGTTGCAACATTATCTGGAGCAACAGTTGCTTCTACAAATGATTTATTGAATACTACATTTAATAAAGGAATTACAAACGTAATTTGGACAGCAACAGATGCAGTAGGAAATTCAACAACATGTACTTTTGATGTAACGGTTATCGATAATGAATTACCTGTTATTACTTGTAATTTTGTTGATACTTTAGACGTATTTGTTGATCCAACATTGTGTAATAACACGAATACGAATCCATTATTAGATCCTACAATTACAGATAATTGTCATGCTGATGGAACTTACATACTTAGTGGAGCAACAACAGGAACAGGTAGCACATTGATGAACATAGTGTTTAACCATGGTGTAACAAGAGTTGATTGGACTGCAACAGATAGTTCAGGAAATACTTCTAATTGTTTCTTCTATGTTAATGTTATTGATAATGAAGCACCGGCAACATTAGCAGTTTTAGCGCCAGTTTCTTTTGAATGTACTGTAACACCTCCAACAGCAATTGATAATTGTGATAATACAATAACGGGTACTACAACTACAGTATTTAATCAAGGAGTGTATAACGTAACTTGGACATTTGTTGATTTATCTGGAAATGTATCGACAGCAACACAAGTTGTAACAGTAGATGATATAACAGCGCCTGTAACTCCAGTATTAGCTGATGTAGTAGCAGAATGTTCAGCAACTGTAACAGTTATTCCGACTGCTATCGATAATTGTGTTGGAATTGTAAACGGAACAACTTCAGATCCTTTAACATATACAACTCAAGGAACATACGTAATTACATGGTCATTTGATGATGGTAATGGAAACATTTCAACAACAACGCAGAATGTAATTATTAACGATATTACTTCTCCGGTTATATCTGCTCCAATTGCAGTCAATGTTTTACCAAATAATGCTGGATGTACAGCAATAAATGTAAGTTTAGGAACTCCTATTTACAGTGATAACTGTACTGTAGATACTGTATACAACGATGCTCCAACTGTTTACAACCAAGGTACAACAATTGTAACATGGACAGTTGTTGATGAAAATGGTAATGCATCAACTTCGACTCAACAAGTTGTAGTGATGCCAGTGACATCAACGATAACTCCAGCGCCTGTATGTGATATGTATACTGCACCTGATAATACAGTTTACACAGTAAGTGGAATATATACTGCCATTATACCAAGTTATTATGGTTGTGATAGTATTATTACTATTAACTTAACAGTTAATCATTCAACAGCTAGTACTGATGTTGTTAGAGCATGTGAAACATATACTTCACCAAGTGGATTATATACATGGACTAATTCAGGAACTTACATGGATACAATTCCAAATGCAGTTGGTTGTGATAGTATCATAACAACTATCTTGACTATAGATAGAATGCCAACTACAAATATGGTGACATTGACAAATAATTCATTATTCACAGCATTAGCAGATACAGTTGAATATCAATGGGTGAAATGTGATAATGGATTCATTTGGGAAAATGGAAATGAGCAAACATTTACTCCATTAACTAGCGGTGAATACGCAGTAATATTAACTAATCATACATGTGTTGATACATCAGATTGTATGCCAATAGGATTAGACTTAATAGTACCACAAGTAATTTCACCAAATGGTGATGGTGTAAATGATAAGTTTGAGGTGAATGGTATATACGATTATCCAAATAACGTATTAATGATTTACAACAGATGGGGTAATTTAGTATACCAAACTCATGGATATAACAATGATTGGGATGGTAAAAATCTTGAAACTGTCGGTATAGGTGGAAACGACCTACCAGTTGGTACTTATTTCTATGTATTGGATTTAGGTAAAGAAGGAAATACTCCAGAACAAAACTTATTGAAAGGATACATTTATTTAACAAGATAATAGTTAGTTGACCTTCCTGAAAAGGAGGGTCAACCCTAAAAAAAGAAGCGTATGAAAAAATTAATAACATGTTTAGTATTGCTAATGAATTTAGTAATAGCAAATGCTCAGCAAGACGCTATGTATACTCATTATTCGTTTAATATGTTAGCGATTAATCCAGCTTATGCAGGAAGTAGAGAGGTGTTAACTTTAACAGCTTTACACAGATCACAATGGGTTGGATTTGAAGGAGCACCAGTAAGTGATAACTTTACAATTCATGCACCATTGTTTAAACATAAAATGGGAATAGGCCTTTCTGCTTTAAATGATAAAATTGGACCTGTAAATAATACTAGTTTTAATGCGAGTTATGCATATAAAATTAAATTTAAAATAGGTGGTCAATTATCAATGGGTATAAATGGCGGTATAAACTTATTACAAGCTAATTTAATTGGTTTAACTGCTACAAACTATAGTGATGTAACAATTGCTAATAACACTAGAAATCAATTAACTCCAAATTTTGGTGTTGGATTTTATTTTACAAGAAAAAAATATTTCTTAGGTCTATCTTCACCTAAATTAATAAAAAACAAAATTGACCCTACTGCTCCATCAGGATTAAGCTTAGAGAGAAGACACATTTATGTTACGGGAGGAATAGTTTTAGGATTATCTAAAAACCTTGAGTTTAGACCGACAATGCTTATAAAAATGACACAAGCTGCTCCAGTTCAAACTGATTTGACAGGTATGTTTATTATAAACAAAGTTTTAGAATTTGGAGGAATGTATAGAACAGGTGATGCTTTTGGGGTATTATTAGGTTATAATCTTGAAAATAATTTAAGAATTGGATATTCATTCGATTGGTCTCATGGTGTGCAAACTTCAAGAGTGAATGCAGGAAGTCATGAGTTGATGTTAAGATATGACTTCATAAGTAAAACTAAAAAACGAATTGTTTCACCAAGATATTTTTAATAATTATTCAAAATCAAGTCAAATGAAAAGTGCTATTATATTAATTTTATTAATGATAACTAGTTTTGGTTTTGGGCAGTTACAAAAATCAAAAACTGAGTTAAAAGGGGATAAATTGTATTTTATTTTTGCATATAATGAAGCAATTAAAAAATATGAACGAACTGAAAAAAAGAAAGATACGTTAACTTCAGAAGGATTAAGAAAATTAGCAGATTCTTATTTCAAGATAGGAGATTATGCAAAATCAGAAATCAGATATGCTGAGCTTGTTAGTAAAACAGAAGCTACAGGTGATGATTATTTTGCGTATGCTAACATTTTAAAAACGAATGGAAAATATGGTGATTCAGAAAAATGGATGCATACTTATTTTGATAAGTCACCAAATGAAATTAGATCAAAAACAAATCAAGTATTATTAAACAAAGTCAAAGATTTAAAAAAAGATAGAGGTTTCTTTGCTTTAAATCAATTAAGCATCAATACAGAATTTCAAGAATTTGGACCTGCTTTTTACAACGATAGCATAGTTTATTCTGCTAATGCAATTCGACATGATGGAATGATAATTAAGAATTATATTTGGACGAACAAATCATTTTTAGATTTATTTATATTTGATCCAAAATCAACGGATTCAATTGTAACTAAAACAGAATTTCGTCCAAAATTTAATAAAAAATATCATGAAGGAGCAGTTTCTTTTACTTCTGATTTAAAAAGAATGTATTATACCTCGACAAACTATGAAGAGAAGGCATTAGATGGTAGTTATAATCTGCAATTATATTGGGTAGATAAAAAAGAAGATAGTACTTGGAGCGAGCCAATACCGTTTGAATATAATGATAAAGAGTTTTCGATTGGACATCCTTTTATTACCAAAGATGGGCAAACACTTTATTTTGCAAGTAATATGCCAGGCGGATTTGGTGGGACAGATATTTACCAGTGTAAAGCAACAAAATCAGGAACATGGAGTAAACCTGTAAATTTAGGCCAACATATTAATTCTGAAGGTGACGAGTTATTTCCTTTCTTTCATGATTCGAAGCAAATATTATTTTACTCTTCTAATGGATTATTTGGTTTGGGTGGATTAGATATTTTTGCTACTTCACTTAAAAATGGTGAATTTGGAAAAGTAAACAATTTTGGAACTCCATTAAATTCTCAATATGACGATTTTGGAATTATTATAGACTCATTAATGAAAGAAGGATATGTTTGTTCAAATCGAATTTCAGGAAAAGGAAGTGACGATATTTATAGTTTATCAATCTTGAAAGAATTAAATACAGAAGAATATGTTTTAGAAAAATTAATTAATGGTATAGTTAAAAATACAGAAGGTAAACCAATTCCAAATGCTAAAGTTGAAGTTTATGATCTAAAAAACAAATTGATAGGTTCATTTACTACTAAAGCTGATGGAAAATTTACAATAAAAGCAGAAGAAAATCAAGACTATAAAATTCATACTTCGAAAGATTATTATGTTTCAGACACTTCAAATGTTTCAACTATAACAGAAGACTTATCAGTTTCAAAAAATATTACACTGAATGTAAAAGAAGAAATTGTTATTATTGATAATGTCGCTTTTATTAAAGTACAAACAATATATTTTGATGTAAATAGTGCTCTATTAAGAGAAGATACTAAAGATAAAATGGAGAACGTTATTCGTATTATGAATGAAAATCCAAATATGTCAATTGAGCTTGGATCTCACACTGATTGTAGAGGAACTGAGAAATATAATATGAAGCTTTCACAGGAAAGAGCTTTCAATTCAGCGGAATATATTAGAAAACATATTACAAATCCAGATAGAATTCATGGAGTTGGTTATGGAGAAAGTCAATTAGTAAATAATTGTCCTTGTGAGAAAAAAGTACTTTCTAGTTGTACAGAAGTTGAACACCAAGCGAACAGGAGAACAGAATTTAAAATTATAAACCGAACAAATTCTGAAACGAACGGTCAATAATTTCATGATAAAATAAAAAAATAAGGAGTACATAGCTCCTTATTTTTTTGACTTATATTTTACAAATATATTTATCCAAATTGATCTTCCAAAACGCATTATCAAAGGTTGTAGAGTAAATAGAATTGTCGCTAATAATAAAAAAAATGGGATAACATTCATTTCTAAATAAAGATAGAAATAGGAGGTGAAGCCAATGACAAAAAGCGCTACTATTGGATAACTTGTCCAAAGAGAACCTAAATAAAATCCGGGTTCTATTTCTAAATCTTGTTGACATTTCCCACATTCTTTAGGCATATCCAAACTCTTCAAAAAAACATACGGACTTTTATGTATAAATAAATCCCCCTCATGACAATTTGGACATTTCCAGTAAATAATACTGTACAGTTTTTTTCCTTTTTGAAGTGGGCTATTCATTTCATATAATTTCTGAATGAATTCCGTTCCAAAGATTAATTCTGTATGCGAGTGCCCTTTTAGAAAAATCAATTACCTCTTGCCATTTTATCTCATCATCACCACATAGTTCATTAATCATCATTAGTGCCATAGGTCCATGTTCTCCACTATCTACTTCAATATGCCTTTCTAAATAATAAATTAATTTAGATAAATCAATATCTGAATTAGCATTTATATTTTTAACAATTTCAATGAACATATCTGGTATTAAATCTTCACGACCAAATGTAAAAACACCTGCAATGATATGTAGTTTTTTTGTTTGAATCGCTTCAAAAGTAAATTCTACAAATGCTTTTGTATCCGCATTTACTTTTACTTTATCTAATGCTTCAGATACCCCAATTTGATTTTCAATTAAATGAATAAATGATTCCATTTTGCTAGTATCCGCTTTCATTTGAGTCATAGCATCCAAATACATTTCAAAATGACTTTTCGGCTCATTTAGTTCATTTACGTCTGTTTCTTCGCCAAATACAATTTCATTGATTAATCTTCTTGTAATCGGATTTCCTTTTGGTGTCCATGGAATAGAAACATTTGTTAATCCAATTTGAAGTGCCTTTAATAATGACATAAAATCCCAAACAGCAAAAATATGAGATTCCATAAATTTTTGAATCGCAGCTACTGAATTTATATCAGCATAAAGCGGATGTTGAATCAACTGATTTCTATAATCAGCAATTTCTTTTTCTAGTTTTTGAATCTGATTTGACATTACTTTTCTTTTTTAAGTAGGTAAAACAAATTGATAAGAACAATTGCGGAATTGGTTATTACAATAGGCATAGCATGGTTTAAAACGCCATAAATTATAAATGCACCACAACCAAACAAGTTGATGATTCTCAATTTTTTCATATCCTTCATCAAGAAAGAGACTAATATTAAGAATGAAGCTAAATAACCAATTATTTCAGTTGTACTCATTTAATAAAGATAAAAAAAACACGATTGAAAAATCGTGTTTTGAAAATTTATATTGATATACCTAATTCTTTCAATTGATCTACATGAAGGGGAGATGGAGCATCAATCATCACATCACGTCCACTATTATTTTTTGGGAAAGCGATATAATCTCTAATTGAATCTGATCCACCCATTGTTGCAACTAAACGATCTAATCCGAATGCTAAACCACCATGTGGAGGAGCGCCATATTCAAATGCATTCATTAAGAAACCAAATTGTGCTTGTGCTTCTTCTTTTGTGAAACCTAATAAATCAAACATTCTTGATTGTAAGTCTCTATCATGAATACGAATTGATCCACCACCCAATTCAACACCATTCATGGCTAAGTCATAAGCATTTGCTCTTACTTTTCCTGGCTCGGTTTGAATTAAATGCATATCTTCTGGTTTTGGTGAAGTAAAAGGATGATGCATTGCGTGGTAACGATTTGAATCTTCGTCCCATTCTAATAAAGGAAAATCCAACACCCATAAAGGAGCAAATTGATTTGGATTTCTCAATCCTAATTCATTCCCCATGTGAAGACGTAATTCATTCATTTGTTTTCTTACTTTATCTAAATCTCCAGATAAAACAAGTAATAAATCTCCAGCTTTAGCATTTGCTTTTTCAGCCCATTTTGCTAAC
>CALPRR020000094.1 GCA_943326025.2 Candidatus Kuenenia stuttgartensis
AAAAATCGTTGATTTAGAAGCTCCTCAGATTATCAGTGCTTCTGCTATTACTCAAAATCAAGTAGATATATTATTCAATGAACCATTGGATCCAATTGCTTTACAAACAACTTCTAATTATTCGTTTTCTCCAAGTAATGCTGTTTCAAATGCTCAGATTGATGCTACAAATTCTTCATTGATTCATGTGCTTTTAGCCAATCCTTTAGTAAATGGTACAACATATACAATCACAACAAATGGGATTGCCGATGTCAATGGAAATGCAGGAATAAATCAGCAAACCAACTTTTCGTATTTCGTTTCCGAAACACCGATAAAAGGAGATTTGATCATCACTGAATTCATGGCAGATCCTTCACCAGTGATAGGTTTACCAGAAGTTGAATTTGTTGAGATTTACAATAAAAGTCAAAAGTATTTCAATTTAAATGGTTGGAAAATAGGAGATGCCTCTGGAAACGGAACCATTCAAAGCGCTTGGATCGGTCCGGGAGAATACAAAATTTTATGTGCTTCTTCTTCTTTGACAGATTATCCTTCAGCCTTATCCGTAAGCAGTTTTCCAAGTTTGAATAACAGTGGTGATGTTGTAAAATTGTTGAATAACAATGGTTTATTAATTGATTCATTGAATTTCACGGATGCTTGGTACAAAGATGAGGTGAAAAAGGAGGGAGGCTATACTTTGGAACGCATTCAATTAAATGATCCATGTTCTTCAGAAGATAATTGGAAAGCGAGTAACAATTCATTAGGAGGAACACCTGAAACAGTCAATTCTGTAAATGTTATACTTCCCGATTCTCAAAAACCGAATTTATATGCGATCGTTCCTTTGAATTCAACAGAAATTCAGATAACGTTTAACGAAGGAATGGATTCAACTTCTTTAATGAATTCCATTTTGAACTTCTCACCAGCGTTGAATGTTGCTCAAATTTTGGTGAATGGGCAATATCCAAATTCATATTCAATCACGACTTCTTCAGCGATTATTCCGAGTACAATTTATACGCTTCAACTGAATAATGTGGAAGATTGTTGGGGCAATCAAACCGATTTGACTGGACATTTTGCTCTACCAGAAATAGCGGTAAAAGGGGATTTATTCATCAATGAAATTTTGTTTGATCCTTTAACTGGTGGTTCAGATTTTGTAGAAGTTTACAACAATTCTAATAAGATTATCGACCTTCAAAATTGGCAATTGGGGAACTTTACAAACGATACGATTTCCAATCAAAAAGCCATAAATTCGCAATTTTTAATTGGTAAGGGCGAATATGCAGTAATTTCAAAGGATACTAACTTTTTAAAATCGAATTATCCAGCAACAGTTCCAACGCAAATGATTCAGTCAGATTTGCCAAGTTACAACATTGATTCGAGTACCGTTTATTTGATTTACAACAATGAAATCATCGATAAAGTTTCCTATTCAGAAAAATGGCATTTTCAGTTAATTGATGATCCAAAAGGAAAGTCGTTGGAGCGAATAAGTGTATTAGCTACTTCATCAGATTCGACAAATTGGCACACTGCCGCAGAAGGAATTGGTTTTGCAACGCCAGGAGGAAAAAATTCACAATATCAACCCAATCAAGCATCGGGAGATTTCAGTTTTACGAGCAAAGTAATTTCACCTGATAACGATGGTTACGAAGACGTTCTTCAAATCAATTATGAAATTAAAGAAGCATCTATGGTAGGTTCAATAATCATCTACGATTATGAAGGTAGAATCGTTCGAAAATTAGCCAAAAACGAATTATTAGCAACCAAAGGTCAATTTATCTGGGATGGAATTTCAGACGATCAATCAAAAGCCAATATTGGAACATACATTGCAGTTTTTGAAGTGTTCAATTTAAATGGTTCATCTATTTTTGTAAAGAAGAAAGCGTTTGTGGTGGCTGGGAAGATTTAAATTTTAGCGTTGAAATTTAAATCACAAGGAAAAAAAAGGACGAATACATTGAACAATTTATGAAGGAAAATACAAACATTTGAAGTATTTTTGATATACAATTTTAGTATGTCTAAAACTAATTTCCCAAATATTTTATGAAAAACATAGATAAAAAAAGTTTAGAAAATGCTTTTCGCTTGTTTGATACGGACGATATTAATAAAATAGAAGTTGGTACAATTAAAGGTTTGAAAGACATTCATATTTATTTGTTTAACGGTCTATATGATTTTGCTGGTCAAATTCGTTCCAAAAATATATCAAAAGGTGGTTTTAGATTTGCAAATGCTTTGTATTTAAATGAAATTTTGGTTAAAATTGAACAAATGCCCGAAACTACATTTGAAGAAATAGTTGCCAAATATGTAGAGATGAATATTGCTCATCCATTTATGGAAGGAAATGGAAGAACTATGAGAATATGGCTTGATTTACTCCTAAAAAATAAATTAAATAAATTAGTAAACTGGCAATTTGTAGATAAATCGCTTTATTTACAAAGTATGGAAAGAAGTCCTATTAACGACCTGGAATTAAGAACCTTACTATTTGCTAATTTGACGAATGAAATTAACAATAGAGAAATTATTTTTAAGGGAATAGAACAATCTTATTATTATGAAGGTTATCAAAAAGAAGATGACGATGAAGCATAATTTATAGTTTGACAAGATTATTTCTAAAATTAAAGAAAAGCTTCTTTGTTACTTTTTTCTTGTGATTCGTTATACAGATGAAAATCAATAAAATCGAATCTTATGGGGAGTAAATTTCTACATTTCACAATTCTATCAATTACTTTCGTTCTTGTTCAATTTTCAAGTTGGTCACAATGCGAATCGATTGTGGTCATCAAATTAAACAACAATAAGGGCGGTGTTTATTCAGGTCAAAACGTTGAATTAAAAAGTCAGAACGATGGAAAAGTTTATAAAACGACAAGTGATTCCAAAGGCGAAGTAAAATTTCAAGTTCCTTGTGATCAACGTTTTGATTTAATGATTGCCAATTATACTCGAAAAGAAGAATTAAATTCTCCTTCCATCAGCGGAGCAGAATCATTTGAAGAATATAGTTATTCTCCAGATATGGCTTTAAAAGATAAAATGATGGCGATGAGCGAAGCGGATAAAACAAAGCTCGATAATCAATTGAAGAGTCTTCCTGATACCACCAAAATATTCAAATCTCAAATGCACAAACCATTGATCGTCGATGGTTTTATGCAGTATTTTATCATCGTAAAAAATCTAGAAAATAAACCTTTAGCAAATGAAAAAATAATTGTTTCTGGAAACAAGCGAAACAAACATTTCAAAGGAGAAACGGATTTAACGGGGAAAATTCAATTGTATTTACCAAAAGGAGATGTTTATACCGTTAATTTCAAGTACCACAAAAATTATTATTCGCATGAAATCGCCTATACGATTGGAACGGGAACAGGTAGCATGGAATTGATGTACATGGGAACCGAAGAATATTTGAGAAGAAAAAAAATTGAAGATGAGCGTATTAAAGCAGAAGAAAAACGACTTGTAGAAGAGAAAAAACGGTTCGAAGAATGGTGCAAAGCAGAAAAACTATCTCGAGAAGAAGGATTAAAACGCAAAATGAAAGAACTAGAAGATCAACAAGAATCACTCAAACAAGGAATCGTTTACAAAGTACTCAATCGCAATAAATGGTCCGAAAAATTGATTGTGTGCGATTTAACGGGAAGTATGATGCCTTATGCCTCACAGTTGGCCTTGTGGTATCAATTAAATTTAGCGAAAGAAAAAAACTTACAATTTGTATTCTTTAACGATGGAGATAGTAAATCTGATAGTGAAAAGAAAATAGGTGCTACCGAAGGAATCTATTATCAAAAAAGCAAAGGATTAGATAGTTTGGCTGCATTAATGAATTATGTCCAATTTAGAGGATATGGGGGAGACTGTCCCGAAAATAACATGGAAGCCTTGATCAAAGGTGTTAAGCAAGCAAGTCCTTATAAAGAATTGGTAATGATAGCCGATAATTATGCGCCCGTTAAAGACATTGAACTTTTAAAAAATTTCAACAAACCTGTCCACGTTGTATTATGTGGTGCGAGTGATTTTGTATTGGCGGATTATTTATTAATTGCATGGAAAACAAAAGGCTCCATTCATACCATTGAAGAAGATATCGTCAACATCGCCAACATGATGGAAGGGCAATCGATTAAAATTAATGGGATTACCTATAAAATTATGGGTGGTGAATTTGTGAAAATAGGGAAGGCGTGAGAACGTTTTTCCTATTTTTGGACAGTTCATTTTTAATTCAATCATTAACAATTCATCCAAACATTAATGTTTTCTATATTCTAAATAATACATAATATATCCCAATTCTTCTTCGCTTACCAAAGAATCAGGTATTGATTTTTCATGATTTAGATTAGATACTCTTAACGTGTATCCAACAAGTTGACTTTTACTAAAATTTGGAACAATTTGTTTTCTTCTCCCTGTATTATGACACATTGAACAATTTAATTCATATAAGGTTTTACCTTTATTACACATTTCAAGGTAATCTTTTTGAACATTTGGAAGCATTGCTTCAGGAAAATTGTATGATTCTTTATTCAACAATTTACAGTTTGTAAACATTAAAAATAGAGCAATAAAATAAAGTGTTTTTTTCATCTAATAAGTTCCTCCAATAATACGGTTATTTAATTTTGAATTACTTGATTTTGGTAAATAGGTAGGAATAGTGATTTTAGGAACATTTTCATCTAAACTTTTTATAAAAGCAATTAAATCTTCAATTTCAGAGTTTTTTAAATTTAATTTTTCGCTTGAAAGTGTTTGATTATCAATCGTAAATCCTTTACCATTTCCACCACCTTCGTTATAAAAATCTATGACTTCTTCTAAGGTATTAAAGCACCCATTATGCATATATGGTCCTGTAATTGATGAATTTCTAATTGTATTTGTTCTGAATGCATGTAGCATTTCACTAACAGGATTTATGATACCTCTTCCTTTATCATTATCTAATTTTTCATATTTATTCGTTTCTGGAACACCCAAAACCTCAAATTCTGAACCCGTATATGGTGGTTTAACGCCATTAAATTGAGGAATAAAATGACAAGTAGCACATGCTGTTTTACCCATAAATAAATTAAATCCTTTTTGAACGTTTAATGAAACATCAATTTTATTATTCATTGCATCATCAAAAGGAGATTGATAATTACTGAATGAAGTATAGTAAAATACAATTGCTGAAGTAATGTGTTCAAAGGTTATTTTGGTATAACCAGGAGTTTTATTTGCAATGATTTTCAGTGTTTTTTTATATTCTTTACAAGACAATATTTTTTTTAATATCTCATCTTCTTTGCCATTCATTTCTTCATGATTTGTTATTACATCTTTCGCTTGTTGATTCAAATTTTGATGTTTTCCATCATGCATAATTAACTGTTGAAAGTTTGAGTTCAATAATGAAGGAGTATTGCGATCTAGTTGATGTATTTTATCAAATTTCAAGTCTTTGTCGATAGGTTTTGTGAATCCTGTAGTTGGATTATGGCAAGAAGCACAACTTCTTTCATTATTTCCAGAAAGAATAGGATCATAGAAAAGTAATTTCCCTAATTCTTTTATTTGGTTGAGTAATTCTGGGTCATTAATTCTACTATAAATACCTTTAGAAGATTGTGCTCTATAAAGTTGTTTACTGAAAATAGTTGAAGCATTATTATTTAACGAATAGTCAAGCATGTTTTTACTTGTTAAACCAAATTTTTGAATACAGCTTTGATTGATTTCAAAAAGGGGATTCACATAATTTTTAATAAAAGTATATTGATCAAAATCAGAAAATTTATCAGATGATTGTTCAATGAATTCGATCATTGACTCATATTTATTCCAATATTTTGAAGGTAATTCATAAGAAGGAAAGCTTTCATCAAAAGTCATATAGATTTTTTTTGAATGCTTAATCATTGATTTAAGTTCAGGTATTATTCTATTTGTATCAGGACATTCAAAGCCTGTAGAATAAATAGTTGCTAAGTTTAGTAAGTATAATCGATTACAAAAATAGAAATGATGAAATGACGTTAATAATTGTTGAATTGAATCTATTTGATATTTAGGAATTGTATTTATAGATTCATTGATTAAACTATCTGGATTGCTATTTTCATCGATTGCATTTTCTGCTAGAGTTAAGCCAGCTCCTATACGTTTATATGGTTTTTCATATTTTTCAAATACTTCAGTTTCCCATTCTACAGGTAAAGGACCATTTAATTTTTTGTAAGCTATCGGCTCAAAATATCTTAACCAAAAGTCTATGTTTTTTAATTCAATTCTTAATAAATGAATTTCATCTTTAGAAATATCATTCGAAGAATATTCTTTTAATTTGTTTGAATAATTCTCAATTTCATTGAGGTATAATTCTGAATATAAGTTAGGTTGGATTTTTTCAACTTTAGTATTTTTTTTAAACGATACATTTATAAAAAATATTGAAGTTATAATTGAAACAAGAACTATTATTTTTCTCATGTTTTAAAATAAAAGAGGGGGGAAATCATATTGATTTCCCCCCTCTTTTTCTAAATTATTAATGTTTAACAATTAATTTTATTTTACTTGAATTATTTCCAGAAAGAATAGAGATAAAGTAAACTCCATCATTTAATTCTTGTGTATTCATTTCAAATAAGTTTTCACCAATCATTACATCATGATTTTTAGTGTTTTGAACCAATTTACCTAAAGCATCAACCAATTCAATAGCAACTGTAGAATTTTCGTTTGAAACGATTTTCACATTCACTAGGTTGTTTGTTGGATTAGGATAAACAGATACATTGTTCAATGCAGTGTTGATATCGTTTACACTTAAATCACTCACGTTGAAACATGCACTTGTATCAGAACAATTGTTTGCATTCACTATTACCGCATAGTTACCATTTACAGTAGGAGAGAAAGTTTTACTTGTTTGACCTGAAACTGGAGTATTAGTAGCACAGTTAATCCATGTGTAACTTGCATTAGTTGCATTAGCACTTAAAACACCTGCAGAATAACTCGTAGTTAAATCTAATGTATTTACAGCTAAGTTCAATGTTGCAACACTATCACATGTATTGATACCGTTTAAATTTTTAGTATACGTTCCAGCTGAAGTAATTACTAAACCATTCCATGTATATGGTAATTCACTAGCACAAATTGTTCTAGCTGTAGTTGAATATGTTTTAGGTTTAACAACAACATTAATGTTTATTTCAGCTGCACACTCATTTGAATTTGGAGTAAATGTGTAAGTTGCACTTGAAGTATTATTAATTGTAGCTGGTTGCCATAAACCATCAATTGAATTATTAGAAGTAGTAGCTAAAACAGGAGCTAAAGTACCTTCACAAAATGCATTAACAGAAGCAAATGTTGGAACTGTTTTTTGATTGATAGAAATCGATGCAGTTGCAGAAGTATCTTTTAAACCAGTTAATCTACCAGCAATACAACGATAAACTTTACCATTCAAACTTAAGTCGGCATTATTAATACTCAACGTGTTTGTAGTTACATCAGAATACATAGCATTGTTTACTAAATCAACATAAGTTGCTCCATTTAATACTTGCCATTGATAATGAGTAGCATGTTGAGCAGAAATTGATAAAGTAGTGTTTGCATCTTCACAAATTGTAACTGCACTTGGTTGTTGAACGATTGCTGTTAAAGAATCAGCAGAAGAAGGGTTGTAGAATGCTAATAACTGACCACCTTGAACTACTTCACCAGTAATGTTATAATGCGCTTGGTCATATAAAATAAATTTACCAGCTCCTAAAATCTCCTGAACATCAATAATACCAGAAGATTCTTCATCTTGAGTTAAGAAGTTAGCACCACCTGTTACAAAACGACTTTCATCATGTTGAGCAATAGTAGTTAAAACATCAGTAGCAGTATTGTACTCATACATTTTCGCAACGTATGATTGATTTCCTGGATCTTCTTGTAACAAGATGTGTCCTGAGTTATCAATTGTTAAATTATCTAACATTTTTTGACCTTCAGTACCATCTAATACTGCTGTAATTGTTCCACCTAATTCAGGGTTTTTCACATCTGTAAAATGCAATTTCCATAATCTACTTGGACTAGTAAAAGAGTTAGTCGTTGCGAAATAGAAATCTTCAGGGTGAGAAGGATCCCAAGCACCATCTTCTGGTCTTAAGAATGCTGTCACTCCAGCATTTACACTGTTAATTTGTATTGAAAAACCATCTTGATTTTCTACGTTTCCAAGATTAGCTAAAGCGAAAGTAGTATTTGCAGTTGGAACAGAAGAGCTAGTCTCCATTGTTAATCCATTTACAGCAATACCATATAAGTTACCATTCGTTAAACCAGCTTTCTCTACATCATTACCAGTATTTGTTTTAGTACCTACATAAACATATACTTGACCAGGAGTTGCATCATCTAAACCAATTACAACCGTTTTATCTTCAGAAGAAGGACAAGCAATTGAATTTTCCCAAGAGAATTTTCCTAAACGAGGTAATTCGTAAGTTGTTCCAGCTTCCGTTCCAGTAGTAATATGAGCAAAAGCTCTACCTTCATTTCCACTTTCTTCACCATTCATGAAGATTCTATTTTGAGTGCCTAAACCAGTTTTAGCATTATAGAATGCAGAAACGATAGGTAGATCAGCAGCACAAAAACGAGAGAAAGCAGTTGGAGCAGGAGTTGAGTTATTGTAAGTCGCATAAGATGTTCCATTCCATAATTTAGTAGTTTGAATTAAATCACTACCACTAACAACAGATAAATCATTTTTATTGATGATCCATTTAGAAACAAACGCTCCTTTTTGACCATGTGCTCTAGTTACACCTTCTGTGTTAGACATTTCATGGTTTATAAATAATGAAAATGTACCATCATTATTGTCATATGCACCTAAACCATCACCTAAACCAGCTAATTTGTAACCTCCTACAGCATCACCAGCCGTTAAGATAGATGTGAATT